>JBOGHQ010000052.1:0-8571 GCA_050744785.1 Acidimicrobiales bacterium
TTTCCCTCCACAGGGCCACCGTGCGCGGCCCGGAGGCCAGTACGACTGACGGCCGGCACGATTGTCAATGAGTGGGTCCGCGAGCGGTGTCACAGGTGCCGTGTACGTTCGCCGCCATGGAGGTCAAGGTCATCCGCAGCCCCCGCCGGCGCAAGACGGTGCAGGCCCGCCAAGTCGGGCAGGTGCTCCAGGTCTCCATCCCGGCGTGGATGAGCACCGCCGACGAGGAGCGCCACGTGGCCGAGATGGTGCGGCGGATGCAGCGGCGGCGGGAGTCGTCGGTGGTGGACCTTCCCGCCCGGGCCGCAGCGCTGGCGTCCGCCTACGGGCTGGACCGGCCGGCGTCGATCCGGTGGGTGGACAACCAGGAGTGGCGGTGGGGCTCGTGCACGCCGGCCGACGGCACCATTCGCATCTCCAGCCGGCTGGCCCGCGAGCCGGCGTGGGTGCTCGACTACGTGATCGTGCACGAGCTGGCCCACCTCTCCCAGCCAGGTCACGGCGACGGCTTCTGGGAGCTCGTCAACCGGTACCCGCGCACCGAGCGGGCGCGGGGCTTCCTCATCGCCCGGGGCATGGAACCGGTGTGACGGCCGGCGACGGGTCAGGGCCGCCGGCCCCGCTGGTGCTGTCCATCGCCGCAGGGGCGGTGGGGCTGGTTCTCCTGGTGGCGGCCGCCGTCGTGGGCAGCACCGCCCTGTCCGTGGCGGGGGTGATCGCCGGCACCGCCTCGCTGGGCGCCGCCCTCTACTGGCGCTCCCTGCTGATCAACGCGTGGGCGGCCCAGAAGCAGGGGCTTCGTCGCCGCTCCCGCGGGGAGCCAGGCGCTGGTCCAGCTCCGCCAGGAGACGATCGGCGAAAGCGGGCGTGAGAAGGTCGCCGCCGTGCCCCGCCCCCGGGTACCACCACAGGGCCTTGGGCTCGGCGGCCCACTCGTAGATGCGCTCGGCGTGGCCGGGACCGAAGTACCAGTCCTTGGGGTCGTGCACCACGAGGGTGAAGGCGGGGGCGATCTTGGCCGCCACCTCGGCCGCCTCGGGGAGGTAGATGCAGTCCGGGCCCACCCGGGTCCGCAGGATGGCGGCCAGCATCAGCCGGCCGGTGCGGCCGGTGACCCATCGCCGCACCCGGTGCGAGCCCTCCCGGTCCACCTCGCCACAGCAGGGCGCGCTCACGCCCACCACGCCGGCCACCCCGCCGAAGGCGCCGGCGTGCAGGAGCACCGCCGCCCCGCCCAGGCTGGTGCCCACCGTCACCACCGGGAGCCCAACCTCCCGGGCCGCCGCCACCGCCGCCTCCACGTCAAGGGGTTCGTTGCGGCCCATGGAGCAGCGCCCGCCGGAGCGGCCGTGCCCGCGCAGGTCGGGTACCACCACGTGGGCCTGCCGGGCCAGCAGGTGGGCGAAGCGGTGCACCATCGGCGACCGCGACGAGTTCACGAACCCGTGCACCAGGACCACCGTGCAGCGGGCGTCGGCAGGGCCCTCCAGCCGCCAGGCGCACAGCCGCACGCCGTCGCCGGTGGTGAGGACGAGGCGCTGCTCCCGCCGGTAGCGCGGCGGGGCCAGGTACAGCTTCCAGTACCGGGTTACCGCCTGGCGGGCGACGCGCTTCGCCATTCCGCCTCGATCCGGCCCAGCTCGGTGACCGGCGGGGTGCCCTTGCGGTACTCGGAGAGGAGGCCCCGCCAGTTGTTGGTGGCCTCGAGCCGGCTGAGCAGGGCGCTCACGCCCCACACCACCCGGTCCAGGATCACGTACGAGGCGGGCATGTTGAGGGCCTTGATGAGCTCGCCGTAGCGGCCCTGCACGTCCACCACCGTCTGGAGGGCCTTGCCCGTCCAGTCCCGCGTGTAGGTGAAGCGGTCGGTGAGGAAGGGCTCGTAGGGCCCCCGCACGTACTCGAAGACGAACTCGGGGCCGAAGCCGTGGTCGGGCGCCATGAACCGGGCCGCCACGGCCCGGTCCACCATGGCCTGGGCGTCGCCGTCGAGGATGGCGTCCAGCACCGGTGCCAGCCGGTCGAACTCGCCCGGCGCCCACCGCTTGACCAGGCCGAAGTCGAGGAAGGTCACCGACCCGTCATGGTGGAACCGGTAGTTGCCGGGATGGGGGTCGCCGTTGAACACCCCGTGCAGGTGGATCGACCCCTGGGCGAAGCGCATGATGATCTCGCCGGCCCGGTCCTTGGCGGCCTGGTCGGCCGTCGCCAGGAACTCGTCCCACCGCATACCGCCCACCCACTCGCTGGTGAGCACGCGCCGGCCGCTGCGTTCGGGCACCACGGAGGGCACCTTGATGAAGGGGTGGCCGGCGTAGCGGGTGACGAACTCGCTCTGGCAGGCGGCCTCGTGGCGGTAGTCGAGCTCGTCGGCCATGCGGGCCCGCAGCTCGTCCACCAGGGCCTTCACCTCGAGGTTCTTGAGGGCGAACTGGGCGAACAGGCCGTAGAGCAGCTCGGCGTTGTCGAGGTCGCTCTTGATGGCGGTGTCCACCCCCGGGTACTGCACCTTGACGGCCACGATGCGGCCGTCGGGCATCACCGCCCGGTGCACCTGGCCGATGGAGGCGGCGGCCATGGGCACCCGCTCGAAGTCGAGGAAGAGCCGGTCCGGGTCGGCGCCCAGCTCCTCGCGGATCACGCTCTCGGCCAGGCTGGGCGCCATGGGCGCCACGTCGGCCTGGAGGGTGGCGAGGGCCGCCTTGGCCTCGGGCGGCAGGCCGTCGGCGATGAACGACAGCATCTGGCCCGCCTTCATGATGGCGCCCTTCATGCCGCCCAGGACCTTGGCCACGTCCTCGGCCGAGCGGATGGCGAACTGCTCCTCCAGCCGCTGGCGCTCCTCCTCGGTGGCCCGCCGGCCCCGGACCTTCAGCTGGGCGAAGTGCAGCGCCCGTCGGGCCGTGAGCCGCCACACCCGGACCTGGCGGTCGAGGTGGACCCGGCGGGTCTGGTCCCGCAGCACGGTGGCCGCGCCCGCCCCGGCCAGGGCCACACCGGTGAGGGCGCCGGCGGCGGCGAGCCGGCGGCCCGCCTTAGGATTCCCCACCGGGCAGCCGCACCTCCCGTTCCGCAGTCGCCTGGTCCTCCAGGCAGAAGCGCGCCGCCGGCATAGCCTCCAGCCGGCTATCGTCGATTTCCCGGCCGCAGGCCTCGCACGTCCCGTAGGTGCCGTCGTCGAGGCGGCGCAGGGCGTGCTCCACGTCGCTCAACTCGGCCTGGACCCGCTCGAGGATGGACAGGTCCCGCTCGCGGTTGAACGTCTCGGTGCCGACGTCGGCCTGGTGCTGGTCCACCGAGGACAGCTCGCCGAGGCTCTCGCCCTCCGACTCCGACGTCAGCCCCTCCGAGACGAAGTCGTCCCGCAGCCGGCTGAGCCTGTCGCGCTCCTCGCCCAACCGGGCCCGTGCCGCGTCCGACTCCATCCGGTCGATCGTAAGCGGGACTGGTATCGGAAGGCGACCCCAGGGGGTCGACTTCCGATAGCGGCACGCTCAGCGGTGTTCGGGGTTCGGGAAGTCGAACCGGCACCCGGCGTCCCACTCGGATCGCTGATTGCCGTGGGCGGGGATGCCGCCGGCGTCGGTGAGCATGCGAGCCAGGTGCAGCAGGTTCCACGTCATGAACGTGGTGTTCCGGTTGGTGAAGTCGTTCTCGGGGCCGCCCGAGCCCTCGTCCAGGTAGGACGGCCCCGGCCCGGCCTCACCGATCCACCCGGCGTCGGCCTGGGGCGGGATGACGTACCCGAGGTGTTGCAGGGAGTAGAGGATGTTCATGGCGCAGTGCTTGACGCCGTCCTCGTTGCCGGTCACCAGGCAGCCGCCCACCCGCCCGTAGTAGGCGTACTGGCCGGCGTCGTTGAGCAGGTGGCTGTTGCCGTAGAGCCGCTCGATGATCTGGGTGCAGACCGACGACTTCTCCCCCAGCCAGATGGGCGTGCACAGCACGAGGATGTGGGCGGCCTGGACCTGCTCGAAGATGGCCGGCCACTCGTCCCGTTCCCAGCCGTGCTCGGCCATGTCGGGCCACACGCCGGTGGCGATGTCCCGGTCGATGGCCCGGATCACCTCCACGGTGACCCCCTGGCGGCGCATGATCTCCATCGAGAGGTCAGCCAGGCCCTGGGTGTGCGACCGCTCGGGCGAGCGCTTCAGGGTGCAGTTGATGAACAGGGCCCGGAGGTCGCTGAAGTCCCACCGGTCCTGACGGCACAGTTCTTCCTGCTTCGGGGACAGTTCGGTCACGCCGTACGGTCCCGCCGCCGGCACCCCCGTTACACCACCGGGTTCAGCCGGCCCGCCACTGCCGGTACAGGCCCACCAGCTCGTTCACTGCCTCGTCCGGCAGGTCGTCGGGCTCAACCCGGCCCAAGGCGTCGATGGTGGCCCGCAGCTGGGCCAGGTACTCGCGGCAATGCGGACAGCCAGCCAGGTGCGCCTCCAACCGGGCACGGTCGGCCGCGGGGAGCGCTTCGTCCAGATAGGCGGCCATCAGGGCCACGGCGTCGCGGCAGACAAGCGCACGCCGGCGCCGGCGGAAGAACGAGAGCACGCTCACGGTGTACCCATCTTCGCTTCCAGCTCACCTCGCACCCGGGCCCGGGCCCGATGCAGCAGCACCCGCTGGTTCCCGTCCGACAGGCCGAGCAGCTGCGCCACGTCGGCGGCGGCCAGTCCCTCGACGTCGCGCAGCAGCAGCACTTGGCGCTGGGTGTCGGGCAGGGTGTCGATGACCTTGCGGGCCAGGGGGACCAGTTGCTCGGCGGCGAGGCGGTCGTCCACCCGGTCGGACCACGGAACGGGCGGTGCCGACCACACCCCGTTGGCGTCGAACCGGTCGGCGTCCACGTCGGCCGCCGGCTGCGTCCGCCACTCCTTGCCGGCCGCCGAACGGGCCCGGTTCATCAGGATGTGGAACAGCCAGGTCTTGAACGACGACCGGCCCTCGAACCGGTCGACACCGCGCACCACGGCCAGCCAGGTGTCCTGCACCACCTCGTCGGCGACGGCCCGCGATCCCACAATGGACTGCGCCAAGCGGAGCAGGGAGGCGTGGTGGTGGCGCACGAGGTCGGCGAAGGCCGCTTCGTCGCCGGCCCGCACGGCCGCAAGCATCTGCGCCTCATCCCTCACCAGCAAAGACGCTACGCTGTCGCGCCCCGGAGCCGGTGGAGCCAGGGTTGCGGCGGGTGTCATGTGGAATGGTCTCCGCTCGACCGGACGTGTTGCAGCCGGGCCGGTAGCGAACTGACCCGTAATGCTCCGAACCGGCACGAGACGTTGTTGCGGGCAAGGCCACAGTCCTGGCCGGCGGAGTCGCCGCGGGCCCTGTTCGACCACGCCGCGACGCAGGTGATGCCCCGGCTCCGGGGCTGACGCCCGCGGGACCGGCCTCGTTACCGCTGCGCCTCGGCCGCCGCCTTGAGGGCGGCCAGCGTGGCCTGGACCCCTTCCACCATGTCGGCGTGGCGGTCGGTGACGCCGGTGGTCACCTTGGTGAGCCACCTGCTGAAGCCGGCCACCGGCTTGCGCAGCTCGAACGACTCGGTGACCACAGTGGCGGCACCGCCCTCCATCGGCTCGAACCGGTACCGCCACCACGTGTCGGGCTTGGCCGTGCCGCCGGTGACGAACACGAAGCTGCGCCCCGGTTCGGCCTCGGTGACCTCGCAGGTGGTGGACCACCTGGTCTTCCCGCGGCGGTTGTGTCCCTTGAACCGGGCGCCCACGGCCGGCCCGGTGGCGCCGTCCAGCCACTCGCCGCCCACGTTCTCGGGGCTCCACTCGCCCATCCGGGTGACGTCGGTGACCAGAGCCCAGACCCGCTCGGCCGGCGCGGCCACGGTGATGCTGGCCTCGCCGGTGCGCCGGCCGGGGGCGGCCGTCACGGCGCGGTCATCCGTTCGCCCCCGCCCCCATCGCCTCCAGGTTGCGCATCACCACCTCCATGGTGGCAGCCAGCTGTTCGGTGGGGCTGAACTCGACCAGCTCGGTGCCGGCCCGGAAAAGCGGCACATGGCCCGGCCGGGCGTAGTAGGCGTGGCCCGCCTCGACGACGTCCTCCGTGCCGTCCGCGTAGCGGTAGACGAGCGTGCCCTTCAGCACCACGCCCCAGTGTGGGCACTGGCAGCGATCGTCGGGCAGGCCAGCGAACAGGGGCGCCGGATCGGCGTCCTCGGTGTAGCTCTCGAAGCCGATCGTCTGGCCGTCGATCTCCTCGTACCGGCCGTCGAAGCCCTCCATGGCCACGACCGTCGGCGCCGTCTCCTTGCTGGTGGTCCCCATCTGGATCCTTCCTCCCGAGCCCCGCTGGGCGTGTGCATGAACTGTCGGGTCGAGGATCCGGGTGTTACACGCTCGTCTGGGCGCCGTCCCCTGGCCTTCGGCTGGAGGCGGAACCACCGGCACCCGAAGCTCTCCAGCTGGAGCGTAGGCCGGGCATCCGGGGCGGCGTGGTTACCCTGGGTCGGATGGGCGCCGGCGAGCGGGACTGGGGGCTGACCCGGCGGCAGTTCCTCGTGGCCGCGGCGGGGGCGGCCGGCGCCATGGCCGGCGCCCGCACCCGGCCCGGGGCCGCGGCCGGGGCCGGGGCCGAGACGCCAGTGGACCTCGGCGGCGTGCCCGTCTTCCCCCGCTCGGAATGGGGCGGCGACCTCCGCCCGACCGGGCCGGTGCCCCCCGAGCCCGACGTCCGCTTCCTGCTGGTCCACCACAGCGTCGACCCCGGCAACGACTACGGCGAGGTGGACGTGGCCGGCATCCTCCGCGGCTTCGTCCAGTTCCACACCACCGGCAGGGGCTGGCCGGACCTGGCCTACAACTTCCTCGTGGACCGGTTCGGGCGGGTGTGGGAGGGCCGGACGGGCAGCCTCGACGGGCCGGTGGCAGGTGACGCCACCGGCGGCAACCAGGGATTCGCCCAGCTCTGCTGCTTCATCGGCAACCACCAGGTCGCCCAGCCCTCGGCGCGGGCGTTCGACACCATGGGCCGGCTGCTGGCTGCGCTGGCCCGGCGGTACGGCGTCGACCTCGCGCCGGGAGCGACGACGACGTTCACGTCCCGAGGGTCGAACCGCCACCCGGCTGGAGCGGTGGTCACCACGGCCACCGTGGCCGGCCACCGCGACATGAGCCGCACCCAGTGCCCCGGCCACCTGGTCTACACCCGGTTGCCGGAGCTCAGGGCGCTGGCGCTGGCTGCCGCCGGCGGCGCGGCGGTGACCACCGCGCCGACCACGGCGGCGGCGCCTCCGCCGACCGCTGCGGCACCCGCGACGACAGCACCATCGACGACAGCACCGTCGACGACAGCGCCGGCTACGGCGAGTGCACCGTCCACGGCGGTCGCGGCACCGGAAGGCGATGGTGGAGGTACCGGCCCGGCCGCGGCAATTGCGGGGGCCGCCGTCGCTGCCGCGGGTGCGGCGTCGGCGGGCGTGTGGGCGAAGCGCCGGCACCCGCAGGAGCCCTGAGCACCGCCTCTCTGCACCGTCAGGTCCGCAGAGCGGACCTGAGCGTTCAGAGAGATAGGGAACCAAGGGTCCTTGGTCCCGAGCCGGCGGTCCGCCCGGCTCTACTGCAAGGCGCCCGGGTCGGTGACGATGGCCCGGTGGACACGATCGACACCCGGACTGGGCTCCAATCGATCGAGCGCGACGAGTGCCTGCGTCTGCTGGCCGCCGAGAATGTCGGCCGGCTGGCGGTGGTCGCCGGCGGCGCGCCCGTCGTCTTCCCGGTCAACTACGTCCTGGAGGGCGAGGAGATCTTCTTTCGCACCGACCAGGGGACCAAGCTGGACGCCGGGCCGCGTGCCCCCGTCTGCCTCGAGATCGACGCCATCGACAGGGACGCCCGCACCGGGTGGAGCGTCGTCGCCTCCGGCACCCTCGAGGAGGTGACCCGCTACGACCCGGCCCGAAGGCGCCGCGTCCGCTCCCTGCCCGTGGACCCGTGGGCGGGAGGGGCCAAGGACCACTGGATGCGTCTTGTGCCGAGCCGGATCACGGGCCGACGCATCGGGCGGGGGCCGTGACGGAGGCAGCTGCCGCCGTCGCCGAGACCCATTCGGCGATCGTGTTCTTCGCCGGTGACCGCGCCTACAAGCTCAAGAAGCCGGTCGACCTGGGATTTCTCGACTTCCGTGACCGCCGCACCCGGGGGGCGGTCTGCCGGCGGGAGGTCGAGCTGAATCGCCGCCTGGCGCCCGACATCTACCTCGGCGTGGCCGACGTCCACGGTCCACAGGGTGAGGTCTGCGACCACCTCGTGGTCATGCGGCGCATGCCGGTCGAGCGGCGCCTTCCGCCCTGGTGAAGGGCGGCTGCGACGTCGAGGCGCACCTGTGGCACGTGGCCCACGCGCTGGCCGCTCTCCATGCCCGCAGTCCGCGCCGCCGGCTGGCCGACGAGGCGGCCGGAGCCGATGCCACCCAGCGATGGGAGGACAACACCACGGCGCTGTTCGGCCTGGCCGGCGCCGGGGCCGTGGACACCGCGGCGGTGGCGCGGGTGCACGAGCTGGCCTGCCGGTACCTGGACGGCCGTCGGGCGCTGTTCGCGGAGCGGGTCGGCGA
>JBOGHQ010000053.1:0-3292 GCA_050744785.1 Acidimicrobiales bacterium
GCCGGACCGGGCGGGGCCGGGTCGCTGCTCATACCGCCGGTGCCGGCCCGCGACGGCGCCAGCCACTCGTAGGCCAGCCCGGCCAGGCCGTTGGGCTGACGGCCCAGGCCGATGGCCATGGCCGCCACGGCGGCGACCACCAGCCCGGCCAGCTCGGGCTCCTCGCTCTGGACGAGGGGCAGGAGGGCGAACAGCCCCCCACCCACCAGGGCGCCGGTGACGGTGGTGATGCCACCCACCATGGCGAAGAGGAGCAGCACCACGTTGTTGATGGGCTCGAAGGTGATCTCGCTCACCACCCCGTTGAGGCCCCCGAAGAGCGAGCCGGCCAGCCCGGCCACGAAGGCGGAGAGGGCGAAGACCACCAGCTTGGTCCGGCGCACGTCCATGCCCAGGGTGGCCGAGGCCGCCGGGCTGTCGCCCATGGCGGCCAGGCGCCGGCCCAGGGGCCCCCGTCGCATGGCCAGCACGGCCACCGCCACCAGGGCGAACGCGGCCGCGCACAGCACCAGGAACCGCTGGCCGGAGGCGAAGTCCACGCCTCCGAGCCGGAGCCGGCCCACCTGGACCGGCTGCTCGCCGAAGATGCGGTCGTCGCGCAGGACCAGCTCCCGGGAGAAGATGGCCACGGCCAGGGTGGCCAGGGCCAGATAGAGGCCCTGGAGGCGCATGGCGGGCAGGGCCACCACCACGCCGGCGGGGACGGCCACCAGGCCGGCGGCCAGCATGCCGAGGAGGCTGTCGCCTCCGAACCAGCTGCCCATGGCCCACGCCCCCAGGGCCACGAACACGTACTGGCACAGCGAGACCTGGGCGCTATAACCGGTGAGGACCACCAAGGAGAGGGCCAGCAGCCCGTAGATCACGCCCCGGGTGATGTCGGGCAGGTAGCGGTCGGGCGCCATCTGGGCCACCACCGCGGCCACGCCCACGAAGGCCACGCCCCGCACCACCGACACCAGGCCGTTCGGGACGGCCGGCGTCCGCCGCCCCGCGGCCCGCCCGCCCCGCAGCCGGGCCTCGGGCAGGAACAGCAGGGCGGCGAAGAGGAACAGGCCGGGGATGGCCGTGCTCAGGCGCTGCCAGCCGGAGCCGTCGGGCAGGGCGAACAGGGCGTAGTTGCGCAGCAGGCCGAGGAGGATGGCGCCGGCGAAGGTGAGCGGCAGGCTGCGCAGGCCGCCGCACACCGCGGCCCCGTAGGCGGCCACGATGGCGAAGGTGAGGTTGACGGCCTCCAGCCCGGTGCCGGCCGCCAGGAGCACCCCGGCCAGGGCGGCCAGCATGGAGCCGGCCACCCAGCTGGTCCGGGCCACCGCGGTGGTGGGCACGCCGTTGAGGGCCGCCAGCCCGGCGTCGTCCACCACCGCTCGCATGGCGGTGCCGGTCCGGGTGCGGAACAGCAGGGCCCGCAGGGCGAAGGCGATGACCACGGCCACCACGAAGGCGGCCGCCTCGTCCCAGGTGATGCGGGCGCCCAGCACCGAGACGGTACGGTCGCCGAACAGCAGCGGCAGCGGGCGGCCGGCGCCGGTGGTGGGATAGAGGAACTGCACCAGCCCGATGAGCAGGATGGTGAGGGCGATGGTGACCACGATGCCGGTGGTGGCCGGGGCGTTGCGGAACGGGCGCATGGCCAGCTCCAGCACCACGCCGACGGCCGGCGCCACGCCGAGCAGCACCACGGCGAGCGCCAGCGGGGTGGGGACGCCGGCATCCACGCGCAGGCTGTAGAAGACGTAGGCGGCCACCATCCCCACCGCCCCGTGGGCGAAGTTGAACACGCCGGTGGTGGTGTAGGTGAGCACCAGACCAGCGGCGGCGATGGCCAGCACGCAGCCGTCGGCCACACCGAGCACGAAGAAGCGCACGAAGGTGCCGGTGTCGCCGGCCTGGGTCAGTGCGTAGACGTGCACCACCACCAACAGCACCAGGCCGGCCTGCTTGGCGCGATTGGCGGCCAGCTCCGGGCCGTCGCTCCGCAGTGCGCTCAGCACCGGAACCCGGAGGCCGGCGTCTCCCGCTGCCAGCGCCCGTCCTTCACCGTCATGATGAGGAAGCAGGAAGGGCGCTGCTTGGCGGCCGGGTTGCGGGGCGACAGCAGGCCCGACGCATCCCATTCGGTCTGGGCCCGCAGCTGCTGGAGGACGGCGTCGCGGGTGGGCGCCGGCCCGGCGGCCCGCAGGGCCACCGTGAACAGGTCGGCCGAGGCCCAGCCCAGGTAGGCGAAGAAGTCGATGTCGGCGCCGGGGTTGGTGCGCTCGTACCAGGTGATGAAGGTGTTGACGGCCGGGTTGGTGGCCCGGTCCTCCAGCGCGGCGAGGGTGAGGCCGGCGTAGGTGCCCTCGGCGGCGGGCCCGGCCAGGCTGAGGTACTGGCGGCCGTAGGCCTGGGCGCCGAAGTACTTCACCTTGGGTGACCAGCCGGCGGTGCGGAACGCCTTGGCCAGGTCGGCCATGCCGTTGAGCTCCAGGGTGGTGATCACCAGGTCGATCTGCTTCTCGCGCATGTCGTTCACGAAGCCGGAGTAGGTGGCGCCGGTGAGGGGCGCCTCGTAGGTGGCCACCAGGGGGATGCCGGCCTGGGTGAGGTCGTTGCCGTAGGCCAGGCCCCGGGCCCGGGCCACCGTCTGGGCCGGGTAGATGACGGCGGCCCGGGCGACGCCGTGGGCCTGCTTCAGGGTGCCGAGGATGTGCTCGGTGCCGTTGCAGTCACACCTCGGGTCGATGGGGTTGGCCGAGAAGTTGTTGGGCAGCACGCCCCGCGCCGGGCTGAAGGCGAACTCCACGTCGGGGATGTTGGTGCCGTTGAGGACGGCCGCCCCACCGTCGTCGACGGGCGAGGTTCCCCCCACGAAGGCCATCACCTCCTTGGCCAGCCGCTCCGTCTCGGCCCGGTGGGTGCCCGCGTCGAGGCGGTCGTCGGTGGTGGCCACCACCAGCTGCCGGCCGCACACCCCTCCCTGGCTGCGCAGGTAGTTGAGGTAGGCCTTGACCCCGTTCTGGCCCGTCTTGCCGAAGCCGGGCACCGGGCCGCTGATGGTGGAGACGTTGCCGATCCGTACCTCGGTGGGGGTGACGCCCACCTCGCTCGGCCCCGATGTGGCCGGGGTGCACGGCCCCCCGGCGGCGGCCCCACCGCCTCCACCGGGCCGGGACGCGGTGGTGGGCGTGGTGGCCGCCGAGGTGGCCGGGCCGGGGGAGCCGGTGCCGTTGGCGGAGGGTGCGACGGTGGTGGCGCTGGCCTCGCCCCCCCCGGCCGGGCCGCCCGCCACCGGCCCGGGTGAGGCCGTGGT
>JBOGHQ010000054.1:0-2405 GCA_050744785.1 Acidimicrobiales bacterium
GAGCCCGGAAGTTCGGTGGCGCCTCTGGCCAGAGAAGGGCCTGAGACGCCGTAGAATTGGCGGTGGTGATCGAGGACGGACTGCTTAGCGTGGTCGAGGTGGGCCGGCTCACCGGCCTGACCCGGAAGGCCCTGCGCCACTACGAGGCGCTGGGGCTGGTGGAGCCGGCTGCCCGCACCGACGCCGGCTACCGGCTCTACGACGAGGAGGCTCTGCGCCGCATCGAGCTGGTGAACCGAGCCAAGGTCCTGGGGCTCAGCCTGGCCGAGGCCAACGAGTTCATCCACGTGGCCGAGGGCTGCTGCGGCGAGAACCACCCTGAGCTGGCCGCCCTGGTCGAGGGCCGGCTGTCCGAGACGGAGAAGCGCATCGAGGAGCTCCGCTCCCTCCGCGAGACCCTCCGGGGGGTGTTGCAGCGGCTGGAGGCCACCGAGGGCCAGCACCGCTGCGAGGAGACGCTGTGCACGTGTGGGGGCAACATGCTCACCATCGGGAGGAAGCCAGCCCGAGCCTGACCGCCCCACGCCGACCTCGGGCGACCGGCGGGGAGGGAGCTCTCGCAGGGGTTCGGCGTCAGCGGTCGGCGGGGCGCTTGCGCCGGCGCCGGGTGGTGGGGTCGGCCGCCCCGTTGGTGGTCGGGCCGGTCTCGACCTCGGCCGTGGCCTCGATGGGCGGCTCGATCATGAACTCGATGAGCCAGGTGTCCTGGAGGATGTCGTAGTCGGGAGCCACCAGGACGGCGTAGCGCTCGAAGTACAGGATCTGCTTGCCCAGCAGCACCAGGGACCGGGGCAGCTGCACCCCCTTGGGGGCGGCCATGCGCACCGCCTGGCTGAAGATCTCCAGGTAGTCGATCTCGGCGATGGGCCTGGACAGCCAGGGCGTGACCAGGCGGGCGATGGCCGCCGCGGCCCGGTCCTCGTCGGTGCGGTGGCCGAGGTGGGCGCCCAGCTCGGTGAGGCAGCGGGTGACCTCGCCGAAGTCCTGGCGGTGGAGCATGGCCACCACGCCCTCGCGGACCAGCTTGCGGGTGGTGTCGTCCAGCTCGCCCATGATGCCGAAGTCGAGGAAGACGACCCGGCCCTCGTCGTCCACCATGAGGTTGCCGGCGTGGACGTCGCCGTGGAAGAAGCCGTGCTCGCAGGCCGCCTCGATCCAGGCCCGCACGCCGGCCCGCAGCAGGTTGAACAGGTCGAAGCCGGTGGCCACCAGGGCGGGGAGGTCGTCGACCTTGGTGCCGACGACGCGCTCCATGGTGAGCACGCCGTGCCCGCACACCTCCCAGTGCACCGAGGGTACCCGGATGTTCCCGTTGCTCCCGTAGGAGCGCAGGTTGGCCTCGAAGCGCTCCATGGAGCGGCCCTCGATCCCGAAGTCCAGCTCCTGGGACAGCGTGGTGACCACGTCGTCGACGATGGCCACCGGGTTCACCACCCGGGCCGACTTGGAGAGCTTCTGGGCCAGCCAGGCGGTGACCCGGAGGAGGCGCAGGTCCCGGCGGAACTTCTTCTCGATCCCGGGCCGGCGCACCTTCACCACCACCGGCGTGCCGTCCTTCAAGGTGGCGGCGTGGACCTGGGCGATGGACGCGGCGGCCATGGGCTCGGGCTCGAAGGAGGCGAAGAACTGCTCCACCGGGCCGCCGAGGCCCTTCTCCACCACGGGGCGGATGTGGTCCCACCTCTCGGGCGGGGCGGCGTCCAGCAGGTCGCGCAGCTGGTGGGAGATGGGCGCCGGGAAGAGCCCGGGGCTGGACGACACCACCTGGCTGAGCTTGACCACGGGTGGCCCCAGGGACACCACCACCTTGTAGAGGCGGGGGGCCATGGCCTCGGCGGTGCGGGTCTTCTTGCGCAGCAGCCCGGGCAGGAGGTTCCGGACAAGGACCCAGGTCATCTTCTGGAGCCGGATGAACTCTCGCGGCCCGAGGCGCCGGATGGCGCGGTGGTTCACGACCGCCGCGACGGGATCGGGGGGGAGGGTGCGTTCGATGGCGCTGCTCCAGGCGTCGGGGCACGGTCCGGGGGACCGCCCGGTGACGGGGAGGTTAACGCCCGGCGCGGGTCCCCGCGGCACAGCCGCCCACCTGCCGCTACCGTGACCGTGTGGAACCCTTCGGGCTGCA
The DNA here is from genome assembly GCA_050744785.1 of Acidimicrobiales bacterium. Lineage (GTDB taxonomy): Bacteria > Actinomycetota > Acidimicrobiia > Acidimicrobiales > JBOGHQ01. Next base: position 2,126 of record JBOGHQ010000054.1, read on the forward strand.
CCGCAGCGACCGGGGGGGCTGCGCCGTCCTGTCGGTGGCGGGCGAGGTGGACCTGGCCACTGCCCCCCGGCTGCGGGAGGCCCTGGCCACGGTGGTGGCCGAGGGCCACCTCAAGGTCGTGGTGGACCTGACGGACACCGACTTCCTCGACTCCACCGGCCTGGGCGCCCTCGTCACCGGCCTCAAGCGGGTGCGGGCCCGGGGCGGCGACATGAAGGTGGTCTGCACCTCGCCGCGGGTCTGCAAGGTCTTCGAGATCACCAGCATCGACAAGGTGGTG
>JBOGHQ010000055.1:0-3493 GCA_050744785.1 Acidimicrobiales bacterium
ACGCCCATGGCGTTGGTGGGGTTGCCCTTGGCGGCGGGGATGCCGCCCCAGGTGGCGCAGGTGCCGATGGCGATGATGGCGGCGGCGCCGGGGGCCAGGCGGTCCAGCCACTCCAGGCTGGTGATCTGGCGGCCGGTGGCGGGGTCCTCGCCCAGGCCCATCCAGTACCCGCCGGTGCGGCCGGCGATGGACTCGTCCATGATCGAGCCCTCCCACGTGATGACGTAGGGGGCGTCGAGCTCACCGCGCTCGGCCATGAAGAGGTTGTGGGTCCACTCCGGCCCGACCTCGGTGGACACCACCGTGTGGATCAGCTCCACCCGGGGCAGGCCCGGGATGATGCCGGCCAGCAGGTGCTCCACCCGGGGATGGGTGCCGCCGGCCACCGCCACGGTGCAGCCGTCGCAGGAGGCGCCGACCATCCAGATCAGGTAGATCTTCTTCAGCGGGCCGAGGGCCAGCACGTCGGGCGGCTCCTCGAGGGCACGGCTGCGGACGCCGATGGGGGCCATCGGGTCCAGCGGGTCGTACCCGTCGATGAGGCCGATGTCCCGGCCGCCCCGCTTGAAGCTCTCCATCTCGGACCCGGTGGGGAAGGGCCCCGCCTGGGTCACAGAGACCGAGTCACCCCGCGGGGACGACGGCTCGGGATCGGGGCCAGTCTTGGCCCTGGTCGAGCGCACTCTCCGGCCGCGTCCGTCTGTAGCCATGGAATCAGAACCCCCTCGTCTGGGTCGTGGTATGTGTACACTACACCTATCTGGCTCAGCCGTCAGCGGGCTGTTCGAGAGAATTTTTTCCCGGTTCCCGCACCCATCCCGGTGCTTGAGATGCGACAGTAAAACAGGGTGGGATGATGCCAGGCCGGGCGCGACCTGGCGCATCGAGCAGACCCAGGAGGACTGAGACGACATGGAAGAGATGCTGCACCCTCCGAAGTCGCAGGCCTTGCGCGAAATGTTCTGGCGCAGCGAGATCCTTCAGGTCATGTACTGGCTGCGGGGCGAGCAGTTCGGCCTCGGCGCCGCCCGCGACCAGGCCAACGCCCAGATGCTCGAGCGCTTCCTGGGCGTCGACGCCGAGATCGGCGTGCAGTACATGGACCTCCTGGTCGACCGGGGGGACCTGGAGCGCGACGGCGACCTGTACTGGCTGTCGGAGGATGGGGTGCGCGAGGGCGGCCTGGAGTTCGCCGCCGCCTGGAGCGACCTCACCCGGCCGACCCACGGCGAGTGCAGCGCCGACTGCTGGTGCCACAACTCCCCCGAGGAAGCGGCGGCGTGCGCGCAGGAGCGGGCCACCGTCCATGCCGACCACGACCACTGAGGCGCCCATGACCACTGCAGAAGGAAGGCAGAAGAAGGAGAAGGGATTGGAGGAGCCGCAGGGCGGCCTCCCCCGCAACTACCTGCGGGCCAGCCTGCTGCTGCTCATCGGGGAGGCGCCGGCCCACGGGTACGACCTGCTCGATCAGATCGCCCAGCTGGGCCTGCGCAGCGTCGACCCGGGGGGGCTGTACCGCACCCTGCGAGTGATGGAGGACGACGGCCTGGTCGCGTCCCACTGGGAGCACTCATCGGCCGGTCCCGCCCGCCGTACCTACGGCCTCACCGCCGAGGGGGTGGAGTGGCTCCACGCCTGGGCCGGTGCCCTGCGGGAGAGCCACCGCTACCTGTCGGCCTACCTGGCCCGCTACGCCGACATCGCCTCGTCGGTGACCTCCTCGGGCCCACCCGCCGCCGAGGTCACCGTCCTTCCGTGACGGCAGTCGAACCCCAGGCGCTCGCCCCCCAGGCAGAGAGCGAGAGCGGCCTCCGCATCGCCGTGGCCGGCAAGGGCGGCGCCGGCAAGACCACCATCTCGGCCACGCTGTCCCGCCTGCTGGCCCGCCGGGGCAACCCGGTGCTGGTCATCGACGGCGACAGCAACCCCAACGTGGCCGTGGCCCTCGGTGTCTCCCACTCCGACGCGGCCGCCATCCCGCCCCTCCCGCTCGGACTGGTGTCCCGCCGGCTGGACGGCCCGGCCCTCAAGGACCCGGTGCCCAGCATCGTGGAGCAGTTCGGCACCACGGCCCCCGACGGGGTGTCGGTGGTACACATGGCCATGCCGCAGCACGCCGACGAGGGCTGCCTGTGCTCGTCGCACGCCACGGTGAGCGCCATCCTGGCCGACACGGGCAAGACCCGGGACTCGGTGACGCTGCTGGACCTGGAGGCCTCACCGGAGAACTTCAGCCGGGGTACCACCCGCCACGTCGACGCCCTGCTGTTCGTGGTGGAGCCGTACTACCGCTCACTGGAGACGGCCCGGCGCATGGGCGTGCTGGCCGCCGAGCTGGAGCTCGACCGGGTGTGGGTGGTGGCCAACAAGCTCCGCTCCCCCGGCGACGTGGAGGCCATCGAGGAGTTCTTCGGCAACCACGGGCTCCACGTGGCGGCCCGGGTCCCGTGGGGCGACACGGTGCTCGACGCCGACAAGGAGGGTGTACCCCTTTTGGACTACGACCCCGACGGGCCGGTCGTGGCCGCCATCGACGGCCTGGCCGACGCCCTCCTGGCCCCCGGCCCCTGATCCCGGTTTCTCCAATAACCCGACAAATCGGGCACCAGGTCGTGTCGACTAGGTGTAGCCTTCATCTATTCGGGTCTTGACCACTAGCGCAGGCCGGCCTGGTGACCGGACATGAGCGGCTGGGCCATCGCCAGCATCGTTGGCGCGGTCCTGGCCGTGGGCCTGGTCGTGCTCCTGGTCGTCATCTACAAGGCGGTCCTGCGCACGGCCGAGAACGCCCGGGAGCTGGCCATCGCACTGGAGCAGGTTCGGGCCAACACCATCGTGCTGGCCGATCTGGAGGCGCAGTCGGCGGCAACGTCGAAGCTGGTGAACGACGCCTCCTGGGCGATCCAGAAGCTGGCCGAGCACGAGATCGAGACCACGCCGGAGAATGAAGGGCATGACCGCGATGCTTCGTGAATCTGCCCCGAAGACGACCCGACTCCCGGTAGAATCAAGGGTGGCAATGCCCCTCGGGACGGGCCTTCCGCCCACCGGTGAGGGAACCGTCGCCGGAACCCGTCGAGCTGCAGGAGGCGCGCCATGTGTCTAGGCATCCCCGGCCAAGTGGTCGAGATCGTGAACCCGGCCGAGCACAAAGCCATCGCCGAGGTCGACGGCGTCCGGCGTGAGATCAACGTCGGCCTGGTGATGGGCGACGCGGGCGGCCTTCAGGTGGGCGACTGGGTCCTGATCCACGTCGGCTTCGCCATGACGAAGATCGACGAGGAGGAGGCGGCCCGCAACCTGGCCTGGCTCAAGGAGCTCGGCAGCGTGTACGACGACGAGATCGACCAGTTCCGGGAGAGCACCCCGCTGTGACGTTCACCTCGCAACCAGAGGTTGCTCGGCGAGCACGGTGGGGCCGCCCTGTGGACGGCACTCAGGCCGCCGGCCGGCAAAGCCGGCTCGACGGCTGTTCTGCGGGGGGCCGAGC
>JBOGHQ010000056.1:0-4751 GCA_050744785.1 Acidimicrobiales bacterium
GTTAGGCGCCGGTGGTGAGCGGTACCAGCACGTCCTCGCCGGTGTCGTCGTCCTCGACGATGCCGTAGCCGCACAACTCGGCGAGCAGCGGCCGGCCCTCGTCCGGGCCGGTGGCGATGAGCTCGTCCTCGGGCAGCAGCACGACGTCGCGCCGGGGCCGGTAGAGGTAGCGCCCGCCCCGCCGGATGGCCAGGAGGTAGAACCCGGTCTCGGTCTCGAGCCGCAGGGACCCGAGCGTCGAGCCGGCCGCCGCCGAGCCGGCCGCCACGGGCACACGGGCGACCACCTCCTCGGCCTCGCCGAACGCCAGGGCCAGGATGGGGTGGAGCTCCTCGCCCTGCTCCACCGGCCAGACCATCTGCTGGGCCGCGTCGCCGAGGGACTCCGAGGCCGCCGAGAGGTGGAGCAGGCCCCGCAGGGGGGAGGGGTCGGCCGAGCCGGCTGCGGAGCGGAGGACCCACGTCTCGATGCGCTCCTGCATCTCGTCCAGGCGGTCCTCGAGATGGACGACCTCGGCGGCCAGGCCGGGGTCGCGCAGCACCACTGCGGAGTAGGCCAGGCCCACCGCCACCTCGGAGATGTTCTTCATCTCCACCAGGGTGTCGATTGCCCGGTCCAGGTCGGCCGGCGCCTCGGGCGCTTCCGGCGGCCGCCAGGGCGCCTCGCCGGCCAACTGGCGGAGGCCGGCCACGCCGGCGCCGGCGCCTCTCGCCAGCACCACGTCGTCCGGCAGCAGGACCACGTCGTCCTCCACGTCGGTCAGCCACTCACCCTGCCGGCGCAGGGCCACCACGCCCATGCCCACCTCGGTGGGCAGCTCCAGGTCGCCCACGCAGCGGTGGGCCATCTCGGAGCCGTCCCGCACCCGCACCTCGTGGCTGACCTCCTCGGCCGCGGCCAGGTCGGCCACCAGGGTGGGCGGGATGCCGAGGCGGTGGCTGACGATGCGGCCGATGTCCATGGCGGCCAGGCCGATGCGCTCGATGGCGCTCACCACGTCCAGCACCGACGCCATGGCGTCGGCGTCCCGAGGGGCCCGGGCCGCCACCACGCACATGGTGCGCATGTCGTGGGCCAGGTCGACGAGGCGCTCGCCCAGCTCGTCCACCTCGGCGGCCATCTCGGCCTCGCCGTAGTAGAGGGCGGCGTAGGCGATGTCGACCATGAGCTCGGAGATGTCCTTCGCCTCCGAGAGCAGGGTCTTCAGGTTCCGGGGTCTGTCGTCCATCGCTCCCCCAACAAACTTAGAGCCATCAGCCGAGCCCGAGGAGGGCGATCATCAAGACCAGGCTGAAGGCGCCCACGAAGTCCACCGACGAGCTGACCACGGGGATGCCGTAGGTGTCGGGGTCGAGCCCCATCCGGACCGCGGCGATGGTGCCGTAGTAGGCCACCGCGACCACGAAGGCCACCGCCACCACGCCGCCCAGCACCGACACCAGCAGCATGTCCACCAGGCCCGGGCTCTCGTGCATCAGCACCCGCCCCACCAGGTGCGCGCCCAGCCCGTTCAGCAGTGCCACCGGCACGGCCAGCAGGAGGACCAGGGCGATGTCGCCCCTCGCCTCCCGCCCCGGCACGGGCCGGGGCTCCACCAGGCCGAGGTGGAGCTTGGTGGCCAGCCGCCCCGAGAGGATGCCGCCCAGCGCGCCGGCGCTGCTCAGGTGGGCGGGGACCAGCACCAGCAGGGCAGGCAGGGAGGCGAAGGACTCGAAGCGGCGCTCCAGCACGATGCCGGCCATGGCGCTCACCGAGCCCGCCACCATCAGCACCGGCAGCGACTCCCGCAGGATGCGGCGCAGCAGCTCCAGCCGGGACAGCAGCCCGTAGGCCAGGGCCGCGCCCGAGACGGCGATGGTGACCAGACCGAGCAGCGGCGTCACGACGCTGATGCCCACGAGGGCGGTGGCCACCCACAGCCCGGGGAGGGTGAGCACGTCGCCGAGCGTGGACACCAGGGGCGCGTTCACGTTGTCGAGGTCCCAGCCGTGGCGCACCGCTCCGGCCGTCAGCGCCAGCGCCGCGCCCAGCACCAGCACCGAGGCGAGGAGGCCGCCCAGCACCGAGATGAGGGCCAGGTCCAGCAGCGAGATCGTGTTGTCCAGCCCCAGCGCCACCGCCACTGCCTTGGCGATGGCGGCGAGGAGAGCCGACATGGCCAGGGTGAGGACCAGCACGGCCATCACGTTCTGGCCCAGCACGGTGGTGCGCCGCCGCGAGAGCTCGAAGGTGCCGGCGTGGATGGTGGTCGACACACGGTTGCCGAAGGCGCCGAAGATGTTGCCCCGCAGCCCTATGGCGGCCGGCACCAGCACCAGCAGCCCGGGCAGCTTCTCGAACGTGCCGGTGATGGACCCGAGGAAGGCGCCGGCGGCCAGGCTGGTGCTGCTGTTGAGGGCCAGCGCCACCAGGCTCTGGCGGACGGCCACCTGGCTCGGGCCCAGCAGGCCGGACAGGCGGCGCGACACCCACCGCACCGGGCGGGGCCGGCGGGCGGCGAGGACGACGACCTGCTGGGCGCTAGCTCGGGCCCGGGCGGGGACCTTGCGAGCACGCGCCAAGCGACGCGTGGGCGACGGGGTGCGCACCACGACTGGGAGGCCTCCTCGACACCATGGCGATGATCTTAGGGCCCCGCCCCGCCCCGCCCCGGTTCTGGTCCGTGGCGTAGCCTCGCCGGAGATGGCCCTCGCCCCCCGACGCCGCGCCCGGCGGAGGCCACGCTGGCTCCTGGTCGGCGTCCTGTTGAGCGCCGCCGTGCTGCTGATCAACGCCGCCATCAACAGCTCGGAGGACCCGTCCCGGCGCCTGGCCCAGCTCGCCTACCTCGACAAGGTCCGCCCCGAGATCGATCGCTCCAACGAGCAAGGCGCGTCCATCGCCCAGGTGCGGACCGACGCGGCCCGCCTGGGCCGCCAGGGGACGGCCCGCCGCATGGCCCGCGTCAACCGTGAGGCAGACCAGGTCCTCGCCAGCGTGCGGAGCGTGAAAGCGCCGGACTGGCTGGCCACGTCGCACGGCATCATGGTGGCCACCACCGCCATCCGCTCCCGCGTGGCGTCGGCGGTGGCCGACGGGCTGGCCGCTGCCTTCACCGCTGGGCCCCCGGAGCAGGCCGTGGACGCCCTGGCGAAGGCGGGCGAGGAGATGCTGGCCGCTGACCGGACCTACCGGGTCTTCGTCGACGCCTTCCCCCGGCCCGACGAGGTGACCGCCCCGTTGCTGCCGGCGTCGGTGTGGGCGCCCGACCCGGCCCTGTGGGCCCGGGCCGAGCTGGCCGCCTTCGTGGCGTCCATCCGCGCCGCTGGTAGCCCGGCACCGGTCCACGACGTCAGCGTGCTGACCGTGGCCACCAACCCGCCGGCCGTCGCCACCGAGGGCAACGCCTCCGTGCTGCCGCTGGTGGCCTCCCTCCGGCTGGAGATCGTGGTGGCCAACAGCGGCAACGCGCCGGAGAAGGGCGTGCCGGTGGTGGCCACTTTGATCGGCCCGGCCGGTGAGGTCGACACCGCCCGCGACTTCGTCGACCTCGACCCCGGCCAGCGCCGGGCCGTGCCCCTGGGCGGCCTCCGCCCGGTCCCCGGCGGGCCGTCCACCCTCACCGTGGTCATCGGCCCGGTGGAGGGCGAGTCGTCCTACCCCGACAACGAGCGGTCGATGGGGCTGGTACTGCGGGGCTGACGGTCTCCACCACTTCGTCGGAATGAGGGGTTTAGAGGACGGGCTGGCGGGGTAGGGCCCAAGGTCTGCCTGCCGGGGAGCGCTATGGAGGGCGCGCTGGTCGATGAACGGCGCGCCGTGCCGACGCTTGCCATGAGGAGCCGATCGCCCAGGGCCTCAAGGCGCCGGAGGTCCAGGCCGATACCGCTGGAGAGAGAACCGGCGCCGCATTCCGCCTGGCGGGTGCCGCAAGCGGGCTTGCGACCAGTGCGGTCTCCCGGACCGGCACGCCCGTTCTCGCCACGTTGTCGATCGTTAGGGAGGAGCTGGCTCGCGTGCGCCGTCTGGTCGGAGTGTTCATCGCAGTCCTGGTGCTCGTGTCGTCCGATGGCGTCGCGGGGGCGGCCAGAACGAAGGGGCCCGAGGGCGGCGCCGGAAAGGAAACGGGGAACTCGTCGTTCGCCTGGAACCTCTACGACCTCTCGATCATGAACCCGATCGAGCAGTGGGTCGAGTGGCCGTTCCCGGAGCAGGACAGGTGGGTGGTGAACACCGCCGCCGGGGTGTCGCCGCCGGGTCCCTGCGCCTGGGACGTCGATGACCACTGGTACCTCATCGCCATGGGGACCATCAACGCCGGCGCCTCCGTCGTCACCGACCACTGCCGGGTCGCCGACCCGAACCCGATCTGGCAGGTGCGGAACGGCACCGAGGCCTGGTGGAACTACAACCGCCGCTACATGGGCGTCCGGGTCCAGTCCCCGTCACCCGACCTGGCCGTGTCGGTGTCCTACACGCCACAGGGCAGGACCTTCACGCTCCAGCCGGTCTACGACGCCGCAACACGTGAGTACGTCTACCGAGGCTGTGTCGGCCTCTCCTACCATCCCAACGACCCGGCCTGGCCGTACGAGCGAGATCCCGCCGTGCAGCCCGTCCCCGGCTCGAACGGGGGATGGGGCGTCATCACTCACGCGGCCGTCTCGGTGACCAACGCCTCCTCCCGCAAGGTCGGCGCCACCGCCAAGCTCGAGGAGCTGGCGGCGTGGACCTCGAGCACGACGGTGAGCACCTACTGCTCCGCCAACCGG
>JBOGHQ010000057.1:0-2501 GCA_050744785.1 Acidimicrobiales bacterium
GCGGCCGGCTCGGGCCGGCTGACGGGCGGCGGCGGGGCCGGGGCCGGGGTGGTGGAGGGCGTCTCGGTACGCGGCGCCCAGGTGCCGGGGGAGGGTGCGGCCGGCATGCCGCTGCCCACGCCGGCGCCGGCGCCGAAGGCGGGCGCGCCGGCGCCCTCCTGGCGTCGGGCCATGCGCGAGAACACGACCAGCACGACGCCGGCGATCACGCTGCAGGCGATGGAGAGGTAGATCGGGCCCAGCGAGTTGCTCACGAAGCCGATGACCAGGGAAACGGCTCCGACCACCACGAGCCCGATAGTCACGAGAAGCAGCACGAATCCACCCATCCGAGTCGGCGACGGAACCCACGCATCCTAAGCGCGCAGGGGCGAGGGGGTGAGGCCCGACGTCTCAGGACCGGTCCGACGACTCGTAGTCGTCGGCGCCCTGGTCCACGCCCAGGCCCACGAGATCGGGCTCGGCGGCGGCGCCCGGCGGGGGCGGCGGCGCCATCAGGGCGGCGTCGAGGTTGTTCGCCGCCTCGGCCAGCACGGCCTTGGCCCGGGCCCGCTGATCGTCCAGGTAGCGCACCAAGCGGTCGACGTCCTGCTCCAACTGGCGGCGGGCCGCCTCCAGGCGGGACACGTCGGCCTGTAGCTGGGCCTCGGCCGCCTCGGCCATGGCCCGCCGTTCCTCCTCGGCCGCGGCCAAGGTGACGGCCGCCTGCTGCTCGGCGTCCTCCACCAACCGCGCCGCCTGCTCCTTGGCCTCCTTCACGGCCAGATCGGCGGTGCGCTGGGCCAGGACGAGGGTGCGCCGCAGGGATTCGTCGTCCTCCCGGCTCTCCGCCGCCTGCTGCTCGGCCCGCACCGCCCGCTCCGTGGCCAGCCGGAGCCGCTCCTGCATGATCTCCAAGCCGGCCGCCACCCGCTCCAGGAACTCGTCGACGTCGTCGGGGTGGTAGCCGCGCAGCTTCTCCCGGAACTCGACCTGCCGGATCGTCTGGGCGGAGACGTCCACGGTCATCAGGGTACCCCTGCTCCGGCCCCGGGCCGGGGATGGGCGGTGCTCAACAACCGATCAGCGGGGCCACCAGGAGCTGCAGCCCGAAGGTGACGATGATGGGCGACAGGTCCAGCCCCATCCCGCCCATGCCGACGGGCGGGATCAGCCGCCGGACCGGCCCCAGCACGGGCTCGGTGATGGTGTAGAGGAACGAGAACACCGAGGCCATGGGCGAGTCGGGCGAGATGGGGAACCAGCTCATGATGATGCGACCGAACATGGCGATCAGGTAGAGCGTGAGCAGCAGGCACTGCGGCTTCATACCCGCCGCCCCCGGCGCCGGCCGGGCCGGCCCCGGCTGAAGGAGATCACGGTGGCGGCATCACGTGCGGTAGAGGCCGCGCTCCTGGAGGCGGCGCTTCTCCTCGGGCGACACCTCGACGTTGGTGGGCGTGAGGAGGAACACGTGGTCGGCCACCTTGTCCATCGAGCCCCCGAGGACGTAGGCGGCCCCGCTGCAGAAGTCGATCATGCGCCGCTCGAGCTCCCGGTCGGCGGCCTGCAGGTTCACGATCACGGGCTGGCTGCCCCGCAGCCGGTCGCCGATCTCCTTGGCATCGGGGAACTGGGCCGGGGCGATGACGTGGACCTTTGCGTTCTGCGCCTGGGGCACGGCTCGCACCACCGAGGGGCGGGGGGTGACGCTGGACACGGCCGACACTCCTTCGTTCACCGGCTCGCGGGGCAGGGTGCGGATGGAGCTGGTGGGTTCGTAGGCCGGCTCCGGGGGCGTGTAGGAGCGGGTGGGCCGGGCCGGGGCAGGCTGCATGGGCTCCTCGTAGGAGGGCTCGTAGTCGTCATAGTCATCGTCGACGAGGCCCAAGTAGACCATCGCCCGCCGGAGCATGCCAGGCATCTAAGAATCTCCTTGCGCCGAAGAATAGTGTGGTAGGTCCCTCAGGTCGGGGACCGGGCGGGGCGGGCGGGCGGGGCGGGGGCCGAAGAGGTCCCGGCCGATGCGGACCATGGTGGAGCCCTCCTGCACCGCCACCTCCAGGTCGTCGGACATCCCCATCGACAGCTCGGGGAGCCCGAGCTGTCGGGCCAGCGACGCCAGGCGCCGGAACTGCGGGCGTGGGTCGTCGCGCCCGGCCACGGCCATGAGCCCGCGCACGTCGAGGCCGAGGGCGCGCAGGCCGTCCACCAGACCCGCAGCGTCCTCCCAGGAGCAGCCGGCCCGGCCGGCAGCACCGGTGACGTTGACCTGGACCAGCACCGCCGCCCCCGGTGCATGGCGGGCGATCTCCCGCCCGGCCGCCACCCGGTCGACGGTGTGCCAGAGGTGTACCAGCGGGGCCAGGTCCCGCACCTTGCGCCGCTGCACGGCGCCCAGGTAGTGCCAGCGGGCGCCGGGCCCCGCCGCCGGCGCCTTGGCCACCAGCTCCTGGGCGTAGTTCTCGCCCAGGTCGTCGAGGCCGGCGGCGCGGGCCGCCGCCACCGTGCCGGGCCCGAAC
>JBOGHQ010000058.1:0-4769 GCA_050744785.1 Acidimicrobiales bacterium
CCCGGGACCGGGCCCTCGTGCTCGGGGCTGCCTTCAGCGGCCTCCGCCGGGGCGAACTGTTCGGCCTCCGGCGCGAGCACGTGGACCTCGAGCACGCCACCGTCACCGTGGCCCTCCAGCGACAGCAGCTCGCCCACGGTGAGCTCGTGGTGGGCCCGCCGAAGTCGGACGCCGGCCACCGCACCGTCGCCCTCCCTCGCGAGGCGCTCGATCCGCTGGCCGCCCACCTGGCGTGCTTCACCGGGCCGAGCCCGACCGACTGGGTCTTCACAGGCGACAAGGGCGGTCCGCTTCGCGAAGCCGTCTGGCAGCACGAGTGGGCGAAGGCCCGCGCCGCCCTCGGGCTGCCCGGACTCCACTTCCACGATCTCAGGCACGCGGCCGCCACGATGGCAGCGGCCACCGGCGCCGGCGTGAAGGAGATCATGTACCGCATCGGCCACTCGTCGCCCCAGGCCGCCCTCCGCTACCAGCACGCGAGCGCCCGCCGGGACCTGGCCATCGCCGCCGGCATCGACGAGTTGATCCGCCACGAGCGGGGCGCCCTCCGGCCCGAAAGCCCGGATCCTTAGGTCACGATAAGGTCACGACGCCCCCGGAAGCCACGAAAGTCCCAGCCCCGGAGGCGCCCTTTAGCCTCCTGACCAGGACTTTTGTGGAGAGCGGGCGACGAGAATCGAACTCGCGTTCTCAGCTTGGGAAGCTGATGTTCTGCCTCTGAACTACGCCCGCGGAGCGGCCCAACTGTAGCGTGGCCGCTGCCATGATCCTCTCCGACCGAACCATCCGGGAAGAGCTGGCCGCGGGCCGGATCGTGATCGAGGGCCTCCAGGCGGGTGCCATCCAGCCCTCATCGGTGGACCTGCACGTCGACTGCTACTTCCGGGTGTTCCGGAACCACACCATGCGGGTCATCGACGTCAAGGAGGACCAGGAGAACCTCACCGAGTTGGTGGAGATGCGCGAGGACGAGGCCTTCATCCTCCACCCCGGCGAGTTCGTCCTCGGTTCCACCGCTGAGCGGGTCCGGCTGCCGGATGACCTGGTGGCCCGCCTCGAGGGAAAGTCCAGCCTCGGCCGCCTCGGGCTGCTCATCCACAGCACCGCCGGATTCGTGGATGCGGGTTGGGACGGGCACCTGACCCTGGAGCTGTCCAACGTGGCCAACCTGCCCATCACCCTCTACCCGGGGATGAAGATCGGCCAGATCAGCTTCCTGCGCATGACCACGCCGGCCGAGACGCCGTACGGGTCGAAGGCGGCTGGTTCGAAGTACCAAGGCCAGCGAGGGCCGACGCCGAGCCGCTACTCGGAGAACTTCCGGTCCTCGTCCTGACCTTCGAGGGCGTCCATCAGGTGGAGAGCGATGTCCTGGACCACCACGTCGTCCCGGCCCGCCTCCTTCATGCCGTCGTCGAGCATCACGTAACAGAACGGACAGGCGGTGGCGACCCGGCCGGCACCGGTGGCGGCCGCCTCCTCGGCCCGCTCCACCCCGATCTTCTTGCCGGTGTGCTCCTCCATCCACATGCGGGCCCCGCCCGCGCCGCAGCACAAGCCGTTCGAACGGCTGCGGCCCATCTCCACCAGCTGGATGCCCTTGAGTGAGCCGAGGACGCGCCGGGGGGCCTCGTACTCGTCGTTGTGGCGGCCCAGGTAGCACGAGTCGTGGTACGTGACCGTCTCCTCCAGCCGGGCCTCCGACATGTCCAGCCGGCCCGAGGCGATCAGCGACTCGAGAAGCTGGCTGTGGTGCACGACCTCGTAGCGCCCGCCCAGTTGCGGGTACTCGTTGGCCAGCGTGTTGAAGCAGTGGGGGCATTGGGTCACGACCTTGGTGACCCCGGCCCGGTTGAGGGTGGCCACGTTCTCGCCGGCCAGAACCTGGAACAGGTACTCGTTGCCGGATCGGCGGGCCGGGTCGCCATTGCAGCGCTCGGCCGGCCCGAGGATGGCGAAGTCCACGCCCGCCCGCTGCAGGAGGCGGGCAGTCGCCACCGTCACCTTGCGGTTCTTGTCGTCGAAGGCGCCCGCGCAGCCCACCCAGTAGAGGTACTCGTGGCCGATGGGCCCCGAGCCGTCGACCACCGCCACGTCGTCCGGCAGGTCGCGCGTCCAGGCCGCCCGCTCGGCCTGCGCCATGCCCCACGGGTTCTCGCTGTTCTCCATGGACCGGAAGGCACGACCCAGCTCGGAGGGGAACTCCGACTCCATGAGGGTGAGATAGCGCCGCATGTCGAGGATCTTGTCGAGGATCTCGATGTCGACCGGGCACACCTCGTCGCAGGCCCGGCACGAGGTGCAGGCCCACAGCTCCTCGGGGGTGATGCGCGCGAACAGGTCCGAGGCGGCCACGGTGAGCTCGGGCTCGTGGCCCACGACCGGCGACACCGGGCCCCCCGGCGCGCTCTCGGCCATCACCTGGCCCACCTTCAGCACGATCTCGCGCGGGTCGAGGGGCTTGCCGGTGAGCTGGGCCGGGCACACCGCGGTGCAGCGCCCGCACACCGTGCAGGCGTCGGTGTCGAGCAGCTGCTTCCACGTGAAGTCCTCCACCACCCCGGCGCCGAGGCGGTCCAGGTCGGTGGTGGCCAGGTCCGGCATGGGACGCATGGCGCCCTTGGGCCGGTCCCGGGGCGACAGGTAGAGGTTGAGCGGCGAGGTGACCATGTGGCGCAGCTTCGTCTCGGGCAGCAGGACCAGGAAGGCCACGAAGGCCACCACGTGGCCCGTCCAGACCGAGAGGTGGACGGCGGACAGCGTCCCCTCCGCCAAGCCGTCGAACAGCGATGACAGCGGGTAGCCCACCACCGACCAGCGCTCGAAGCCGGGCCGGCCGTCGATGGCGATGCGCAGCGCCTCCAGCACCAGGCCGCTCACTCCGAGCAGGAAGAAGGTGCCCAGCACGGCGACGTCCTCGGGGCGGGTCTTGGTGCGCAGGCGGAACGGCCGGCGCCCCCACCGCCGCCAGCCGGCCCACACCACGCCGGCCAGGAAGGCCACGCCGGCCACGTCGCCCACCAGGCTGTAGGCCCGGTAGGTGTCGCCGTGCAGGAAACGGGCCGACCCGGGCAGCTGGTGGTCCACCTCCAGCACCACCGTGACGGCGAAGAGGACCAGGAACGGGAAGTAGAGGAGGGCGTGCATGGCGCCGGCGGCCCTGTCCTGGGCCACCGTCGTCATGAGGACCCCGTCCCGGTAGCGGCCCAGCCGCCGCCGCACCGTGGCCCTGGTGGTGGACCGGTCCTCCGCCCCGCCCCGCTCCCAGTTGTGGGCCCGCCGGGCGAACAGCGCCCCTACGCCGACGAAGGCACCCGCCACCACCGCATAGAAGGCGGCTTGTACGGGGCCGGGGACGTTGGCGAACACCCGCCGCCCCACGGCGGCGGGCTGGGGCTCGCCGGCCACGGCTGCCACCACGCCGGACACCACCACCACCGCCGCCATGGCTGCGCCCAGGACCAGGGCGAGCTGCGCCGGCCGAAGCCGCCGGCGGGGGGCGGAGGGCACGCCCGCACGGTACCGCCGTACCGGCCCGGCCATCCCAGACGGACAAAAGCGAAACCGGAGTTCATCTGGAGGCAACATGGACGCAATCTGCGCCCCGTAGCGTCCGCGCCGTGGAAAACCCGCCAGTCGATGTGGTCCTCGTCCGCTGGCCGCTGGAACGGGAGCGGCGCGACTCGCTCGTCCAGCACAAGGCGCCGCGGCTGCTCCTCGTGGAGGACGGTGTGCCGCCGCCCGAGCCAGTCGATTGCATAGAGGACTGGGTCCGGGTGCCCGCCCCGGAAGCCGACGTGAAGCACCGGGTGCGGGCCCTTTCCATCCGGGGTCGCCAGCACACCAGCGCCGTCCCGGTGCTGGACCACGACGGGGTCCTGCGGTTCGACTCCAACTGGGTGTCGCTGCCACCGGTGGAGGCCCGTCTCACCGCCGCCCTGCTGGACCGCTTCGGAGCCGTGGTGAGCCGGGACTCCCTGGCCCGGGCGGGTTGGCCTGAAGGTTCGCCGGGGCGCAACGCCCTTGACGTCCACGTCCTCCGGCTCCGGCGCCGGCTGGCTCCCGTCTCGCTGGTGATCCGCACGGTGCGCTCCCGGGGCTACCTGCTGGAGGCGACGTCAGATTGGGCACAGACTCGCGTACGCCACGCGTAATCAACCCACAACAAATCTGACACCGGGCCGACGTACGGTCGTCAGGGTGGCGGTCGCGGTGGTGCGAGCGTGAGCGGTGAGCGGGTCGAGGTCGACCTCCTGCTGGGCGTGGTGCGCCGGGGAGGCCGCCCGCTGGCACTCTCCGCCCAGGAACTGGCGGTGCTGTCCGTGCTCGGCGCCGCCGGCGGGCGGGTCGTCGGCCGCAGCGAGCTGCAGCGCCGGGCCGGCCTGAACCATCGGGCCCCCCGCCGCTGCGACGCCGTGATCGTCGGGCTGCGCCGGGCCCTGGGGCCGGACTGCATCGCCACCGTGCGGGGCCGGGGATGGCGCTGCCTGGTCGCCGTGGCCGTTCCCGACGCGCCGGCCTCCATGGCGTCCGTGCCGACGTGAACGGCATCCTCCTCGACATCCTGCTGGTCCTGGTGGCGGCCAAGCTGGCCGCCGAGGTGGCCGAGCGCATGGGGGTGCCGGCCGTGGTGGGGGAGATCCTGGCCGCGGGCACGCAACCGGGACAACGGAGTCACCAGCGCGAAGCCCCCTCGTACGGCCGGCTTGGAGGACTTGGCCAACTCGCAGGAGGAACACCTGCGATGGTGAAGGTCAGCGAGGTCGAGC
>JBOGHQ010000059.1:0-3392 GCA_050744785.1 Acidimicrobiales bacterium
CCGCTCCACGGCGGCCATGGTGCGCGCCGCCAGCCCGGGCGGCACGGCCGGCGCCGGGGCGACGCTGTCCAGCAGGGGCCGCATCCCGGCCAGGTCGGCCACCTCGGACCGGCAGTGGCCGCAGTCGCGGAGGTGGTGGCCGAAGCGGGCCGCCTCCGCCGGCTCCAGCACGCCCAGGACGTAGCCGGCCACGTCGGGGTGGGGCACCGGGTGCTCAGGCATCGACACCTTGGGCCTCCAGGGCCAGCTTCAGGGCGCGCAGGGCGTGGTAGGTCCGGGTCTTCACGGTGCCGAGCGGCACCCCGACCCGGCGGGCGATCTCGGCCTGGGTGAGGCCACCGCCGTAGGACAGCTCGATGACCTGGCGGTGGGCGGGGGAGAGCGAGTCGAGGGCGTGGCGCACCACCACCCCGTCCACCACGTCGGCGGCGGGGTCGTCGAAGCTGCGGGCCCAGCCATGGGCCGGGTCGGGCGTGAGGGGCCGCGACGACGGCCGGCGCCAGAGGTCGACGGCGATGCGCCGGGCCAGGGCGAACAGGAAGGTGGCCACACTGCCGCGCGCCGGGTCGAAGCGGGGCGCCTGCCGCCAGAGGCGCACGAAGCTCTCCTGCACCAGCTCCTCGGCCAGGCCGGCGTCACCGAGCACGCCCAGCCCCATGGTGTAGATGCGGCCCGCGTAGCGGCGGAACAGCTCCTCGAGCGGCGCTCCCCGGTCGCCGCCGGCCACCGCGACCAGCAGGGTGGCGTCGTCGCTCCCCCGCCGCTCCCGGCCGGCGGCGTTGTCCCCCACGTCCACAAGTGAAGCGCGTCGGGCGCCCGTTTGCCGGCTCGGCCCGGTCGCCATCAGGACGTGGCGGCCAGCCCCTGGACCACCTCGGCCACCCGGTCGTGGAGCTCCTGGGCCTGGCCCGGCGAGTCGCCCATGGCGGTGAGGCCGAAGCGGCCGTCGATCGGCAGTCCGCTCAGCATGTGGGGGACGACGCCGGTGCGGGTGGAGCGCTGGAAGCCCAGGCCGGCGTCGAGGATGGCGCCGAGCACCTGCTCGGGGTCGAGCGATCGCCAGGCCCGGTCCACCAGGTTGTCGGTCGCCACGTAGAACTTGGGCCGGCCGCCGGCGTCACGGAACGTCGCTGCGTCAGGGTCGTACTCGCCGCCGAGGAGAAGCTCGGCGGTCACGAACGGATGGGTGGTGCCACCCTTGCGCAGGTTCACTTCCAGGGCGTAGAGGTCCCAGCCCCGGCGGCCCCGGACGGCCACGAAGTCGACGGCCAGGCGGCCGATCACGCCCTCGCGGGCCAGCCGTTTGCCCACCACGGCCGCCATCCGGGCCATCTCCGCCGCGTACTCGGCGTCGGCCGGGAAGCGGCACCCCTGGTACACCTGCCCGGCGTGGCCGCCCAGGACCTGGTCGTGGGTGGACAGGACGACCACCTCGCCGGCGGGCGTGACCGTGAGCTGCGCGCTGGGGCTGCGAAAGTCCTCGCCGCTGATCCTGGCCTCCACCACGCCGCCCTGGTGGCCCAGCGTCTCCACGTACCAGCCAGGCAGGGCCTGGAGGCGCCGGCCCACCGCGCTCCGCTCGCCGGCGTGGCCGGGGGCGGGGAGGCCCTCGAGGTCGATGACAGCGTTGCCGTCCCCCGAGGCGCTGTCGTCCAGCTTCACCACGGCCGCCGAGAGGTGGGGGGCGTCCCGTCGCAGGTTGGCGATGGCGGTGGTGACGGCCTCCAGTCGGCGCAGGCCCTCCTCCCCCGGCGGCACCGGGATGCCCTCCTCCCGGAACAGCCGGCGGCCCCCGCTCTTGCCGCACAGCCGCCACAGCTCCGGCGGGGCACCGTAGAGCGGCATACCCAGGGCCACGGCCAGGTCGCGCTCGGTGGCCGTGACGTTCCAGGGCTCCACCATGGCGGGGCGGTCGCCGGCCAGCTGCCGCAGGTGCTCGATGAGGTCGGGCCGGGCCAGGACCTTGGTCGCCAGCGGGCGGGGCGACGGGTCGCCCACCCCGACGATGGTCAGCCGGCGCCGGGCGTCGTCGCGGATCTCGTCGGGGAGCAGGGCCAGGTAGGCGTCCACCACGTAGGAGGGTGGCGTGGTGCAGCTCAGGTAGGCCAGCCGGGTGTGGGGGTTCTGCAGCAGGAGGATGGAGACCAGATAGCGCTGCTCCAGCGCGGGCAGGCGCTCGGCGTAGTGGGCCAGCAGGGTGGCGTCGACGCTGTAGGACGGCAACGTGACCACCAGGTGGTCGGTCTCCGAGCCGGGCCGGTTGGCCTGCCACGCCCCCACCAGCTTCTCCTGCACCCGCTCGAAGGCGCCGTCCACCCCGACAGCCTGGCGCGTCGGGGCCCTGAGGGGGATACACCGGCCGGCGCCGCCCGCTGAGTACCGTCAGGGCGTGGGCGGATCCCGGCCGGGCAGTGTGGCGCTCAACGGCACCCGCCCCCGCCGCTCACCCACCGCCACCGCCCTGTTCGGGTCGTCGCGGCGGGAGGCTCACGACGCGTCGGCCTTCTACGGCCGCTTCGTGGCGCCCGAGCTGTCCACCGACGAGGCGGTGGTCCCGCCCTCCGCCGTCGACGTCCTCCACTGCCGCGACGCCCGGGACATGGCCGCCGTGGCGAGCGGGTCGGTGGCGCTGGTCGTGACGTCGCCCCCCTACTTCGCCGGCAAGGAGTACGAGCAGAGCCTGGGCGAGGGCGGGGTACCCGCCACCTACCTCGAGTACCTCGGCCTGCTGCGGGAGGTGTTCGGCGAGTGCGCCCGGGTCCTCGAGCCGGGCGGCCGCATCGCCGTCAACGTGGCCAACCTGGGCCGGCGCCCGTACCGCTCGCTGGCCGGCGACGTCACCCAGATCCTGCAGGACCTGGGCCTGCTGCTGCGGGGCGAGGTGATCTGGTGGAAGGGACGGGCCGCGGGCGGCTCGTGCGCCTGGGGCACCTTCCAGCGCCCCGCCAACCCGGTGCTGCGCGACATCACCGAGCGAGTGGTGATCGCCAGCAGGGGCCGCTTCGACCGGGCCCTGTCGCCCGACCGCCGTGCTGCGCTGGGTCTCCCGTCGACGGCCACCATCTCCCGGGACGAGTTCCTCGAGGCCACCACCGACCTGTGGGAGATCGCCCCGGAGAGCGCCGCCCGCGTGGGCCACCCTGCCCCGTTCCCGGTGGAGCTACCCCGCCGGCTGATCGAGCTGTTCACTTACGAGGGCGACCTGGTGCTCGACCCCTTCATGGGCGTGGGCTCCACGGCCGTGGCCGCGGTCCACACCCGACGCCATTACGTCGGCTTCGACACCGACCCCGCTTATCTGGTCGCGGCCGGGCAGCGCATCGCCGAGGCCCGCCGGCTGGCCGCCGCCAACCCGTGGCCCCAGCTCCCGCTGGCGGCGCAGAGCGCGGACG
>JBOGHQ010000060.1:0-3306 GCA_050744785.1 Acidimicrobiales bacterium
CCCCCTCCCCGGCGGGCCCGCAGAACGAACCCGGGGACAAGGCTGAGCATGGGGTTTCCGAACGCGAAGGAGGGGCCGCCGAAACGACCCCTGACCTGCGCTCCTGTCTGAGTGAGGTTTTCACGTAAGGGTGTGACCTGGGGCGTTGCATCGTTTCGGTGAGGGTGTTCACGGGTTAGGGGCTGGGTTGACCACGCCGCTGGGGGCTGGGTGAGCGGCGGGTTGGGGAGCGAGGGTCGGTGTCGAGGGCGGCTTCGCCGAGGGCTTCGAGGCGGGTGAGGAGTTCGCGGAGTCGGCGGGAGTTGTCGACCCAGGGTTGGTAGTCGTGGCGCTGTTCGCGGGTGATCCAGCGGCCGATGGTTTTGGCCTGGAGTTTGCGGGTCCATTGGTAGTAGGGGCCGTGGGGTTGGGGTGGGTCGGCCATGCAGCGGCAGCCGGGGTGGCCGCAGCGGGTGCGTCGTTCGACGATGGAACCGGCGAGGACCTTGCCGCTGCGGGCGATGGCGGCGAGCTCGGCGGCGATGCGGCGAGCCTCGGTCTTGTGCTCGGGGGTCAGCGTCATGGCCCAGCTTCTCACTCGAGTTCCACCACCGGAACGCTCTCGTACAGTATATCTACTGTACGAACAGTGAGCCGATCCCCGCTGCGGCGGTGGCGAGGGCCATCGCCGCTTGGAGGCCCCGGGTCTTCCCGGGACCGGCGGCCGACTTCGCCCGGGAGGTGGTCGGCCGGGTCGGCCCGGTGTCGGTGCTGCGGGCCCGGAGCCTGCTGTGGGCCTGTGCGGCGCTGGCCCGCTTCGGCCTCACGGTGGGGCTGGAACCGCTGCCGGAGGTGCTGTTGCACCCGAGCGTGATCGAACGGTTCGTGGTGGTGGGACTGGCCGCGTCGCCGGAGGCACGGCGGCGGACGGTGCGGACGAACCTGCGGTTCGTGGCCCGCCGGGTGGTGCCCCACCTGGTGGCGCCACCGCCGGTGGGCTTGGCCCGGAGCCGGGCCAAGGCGCCCTACACGGCCGCCGAGATCGACGCCTATCTGGCCCTGGCTGCTGCCCAGCCCACCGAGGCCCGCCGTCACCGGCTGGCGGCCCTGGTGGGACTAGGAGCGGGGGCCGGGCTGGCCGGCGGCGATCTACGGCACGTGCGGGGCGGTCACGTCCAGCGCCGCCACGGCGGGATCGTGGTGGTGGTCGAACGTCAAGCGGTCCGGGTGGTGCCGGTGCTGGCCCGCTACCACCGGCCGGTGCTGGCGGCAGCGGCCTTCGCCGCCGAGGGCTACATCTGCGGGGGCAGCTCTCCCGAGCGGCACAACGTCACCTGGAACCTGGTCGGTTCGCTGTCCGGGGGCGTGGACCTGCCCCGCCTCGAGCTGGCCCGGCTGCGGGCCACCTGGCTGGCCACCCAAGCGGAAGCCCTCGGTCTGCCGGCGTTGTTCGCCGCGGCGGGGATCTCCCATTCCCAGCTCCTCTGCGACCTCGTCGCCCAACTGCCGCTGCCCACGGAGACGGAATCGGTGCGGCGGCTGGGAGGGCAATCGTGAACCCGCCGTCCACGTTGGCCCGGCTGGAAGCCATCGTTGATGCCGCTGCCATCGCACCGACGCTCGAAGCGTTGCTGCCCACCGGCGGCCGGCCCCGCCAACTGCCGGTCCGGACGCTGTTCGTCGGCATGCTGTTGGCCGTCGCCGATGACCGTCCCGCCCACCTCGTCCGCATCCACGACGCCCTCGTCAGTCTCGACCCCACCCAGCGGCGCCGTCTCGGTGTCGAGGTCGACTGGCGCACCGGCCCCCACCTGCTCACCTACCGGCAGGTCGAACGCACCTTCTCCCTCGTCGAAGACGCCCTGGCTGCCGACGCCCCCCACGGCCAACCCTCGCAACGGCTCTGCACCATCGTCGACGCCTTGATGGAGGCCAGCATCCCCGCCCAACACCGACAGAACAGCACCGCGTTGGCGGTGGACTGGACCGACCTCGAGACCTGGGCCCGCCCGCCCCTCTCATCGGGAGCGACCTCGGCCGATCCTGACGCGTCGTGGGGTCACCGGCGCGGTCACGCCCCCGGCGCAGAGCACGAACGGTTCTTCGGCTACTACCCCCAGGCCGCCACCATGGTCGGAGAAGAACACGGCCCGCCCGTCCCCGAACTGGCCCGGCGCCTGCTGGTCACGTCCTGCCACATCGATCCCGCCCGGGCCTTCGTCGGTGTCTTCGAGCGCATGGCCGCCGCCGGCATCCCCCTGGGCGACGTCCTGGCCGACTCCGGCTACGCCCACCGCACCGCCGACGGCTGGGCCCTCCCCCTGCGCCGCCTCGGCGCCCGCCTCATCCAGGACCTCCACCCCCACGACCGCGGCCCCAAAGGCACCCACGGCGGCGCCATCGCCGCCAACGGCCGGCTGTGGTGCCCCGCCACCCCCCAGGCCCTCCTCGCCCTCGGCCCCTTACCCGCCCATGCCGACCCTGAGGCCATCGCCGTCCACGACCTTCAGACCGGCGAACTGGCCCGCTACAAGCTAGTCCGCCACAGCGCCGACGATCCCGACGGCTACCACCGCGTCGCCTGCCCCGCCCTGGCCGGCAAGCTCCGCTGCCCCCTCCGGCCCGAGTCCATGAGCCTGCCCCACGACCGGCCCGAGATCCTTGCCCCTCCCACCTCGGCCCCGCATCGCTGCTGCACCCAGCAGACCCTGACCGTTCCCCCCGAGGTCAACGCCAAGACCGTCCAGAAGCACGACTACCCCAACGCCGCCTGGCGCCGCTCCTACGCCCGCCGCACCGGCGCCGAACGCACCTTCTCCACCGTCAAGGACCCCGCCACCACCGACATCCACCGCGGCTGGTGCCGCCTCATGGGCCTCACCCCGATCACCCTCTTCCTTGCCTGCGCCATGGTCGTCCGCAACCAACGGATCCTCGACGCCTACCACGCTCGCCAAACCGACAACGCCCGCCGGCTCGCCGCCGGCCTGCCACCAAGGACACGACGACGACGACGACGAACACTCGCCGACCTCACCGCCCCCACCCCCGCCTGACCGGCACCGACAACCCGACCGCCACGCGCTGCCAAACCGTCCGGACCCCGGCGCTCAGCTTCCACAAACCCGCCAAACCGTCACAGGGTCATGATTGAATCAGCCCCCACAAACCAAAGAACCCCGGCCCGTCCACCTTCGGTGAACCGGCCGGGGAACTTCAGTGAAAACCACTTGGTGGCGGGGGAGGGATTTGAACCCTCGACCTTCGGGTTATGAGCCCGACGAGCTACCAGACTGCTCCACCCCGCGGCGTACCGGCCAGACTAGC
>JBOGHQ010000061.1:0-3975 GCA_050744785.1 Acidimicrobiales bacterium
GCGGTTGCGGGCCTGGGAGCGCTCGTCCGAGGCCACCACCCGCACCTCGGGTCCCAGGCGCTCCAGGGCCAGCTGGCGGTTGCGGGCCTGGGAGCGCTCGTCGGCGGCCACCACGCGGACCACCGGCCCCAGCTTCTCCAGCAGCCGGGCCCGCTGGCGAGGGCCGAGGCTGGGGGAGCCGGCCACGTCGAAGCGGACCTCGGCCCGGGTGTTGGCGGTGTTGGCGTGCTGGCCGCCCGGGCCGCCGGCGCCGGAGAAGCGCCACTCCAGCTCGTCCAGCGGGATGCGCAGCGAGCCGCTCACCCGCAGGTCGTCGGCCATACAGGCACGCTACGAGATCGCCGCTCCTGCTACGATGGCGCCGCGTTCCGGCGACCGTCGGAGCGCGCCCCAAGCAGACCCGAGGTTCCCCTTCTATGCCCGACAAGGCGGCCACGATCGCCGAGCACCGCCTCCACGAGACCGACACGGGCTCGCCCGAGGTGCAGATCGCGCTGCTCAGCCAGCGCATCGACCACCTCACCGCCCACCTGAAGGCGCACAAGGGCGACCATCACACCCGTCGAGGCCTCATGAAGATCATCGGCCAGCGTCGCCGCCTGCTCGACTACGTCAGATCCAATGACGTCGAGCGGTACCGGCAGATCATCGGGCGCCTCGGCCTGCGCCGATAGTCCAACGACAGTTGACGAGCGGCCCCGAGGGCCGCTCGTTTCGCATCTACCAGGCGGCGACGGTTCAGCTGCCAGTGGCGACGAGCCCGCAGGGCGCGGGAGCGTGACCACTGGGAACTGGCCCGGCCGCCGCCCCTCACGAGAGGAGCGCAAGTGGCAGACGCCATTTCCGTCTCCGGTCCCGTCACCGGGACCGACAAGACCCTTTCCTTCGAGACCGGCAAGCTGGCGCAACAGGCCGACGGTGCCGTCATGGCTCGCCTGGGCGACACCGTCGTGCTGGTCACCGCCACCGCATCCAAGACAGTGCGGGAGGGGGTCGACTTCTTCCCCCTCACCGTCGACGTCGAGGAGCGGATGTACGCGGCGGGCAAGATCCCGGGCTCGTTCTTCCGCCGGGAGGGCCGGGCCACCGACCAGGCCATCCTCACCTGCCGGCTGATCGACCGGCCTCTGCGGCCGTCGTTCCCCGAGGGGTTCCGCAACGAGGTCCACATCGTGGCCACCGTCCTCGGAGCCGACCAGAAGAACCCCCACGACGTGTTGGCCATCAACGCCGCCTCGGCCGCCCTGTCGGTGTCGGGCATCCCCTTCGACGGTCCCATCGGGGCGGTGCGCATCGCCTACAGCACCGAGGGCGCGTGGGTGCCCCACCCCACCTACCAGGAGGGCGACGCCGCCACCTTCGAGCTGGTGGTGGCGGGCCGGGCCCTCGAGGACGGCGACGTCGCCATCATGATGGTGGAGGCGGGCGGTACCGAGGACGCCTGGCGCTCCTACCAGGAGGGCGCGCCCAAGGTCACCGAGGAGGTCATCGCCGAGGGCCTGGAGGCGGCCAAGACCTGGATCAGGGAGGCCATCGACCGGCAGCGCCAGCTGGTCGAGCAGGCCGGCACCAAGGACACCATCGCCTTCGAGACGGCCGTGGACTACGGCGAGGACGTCTGGGAGGCGGTTCGCGAGGCGGGCGCGGCGGGGGTCAACGGGGCGGTCAGCATCCCGGGAAAGGCGGAGCGCAACGCCGCTTTGGAGGAGGTCGCCACCCACATCACCGCCAAGCTGGGCGAGGCCTTCGAGGGGCGGGAGAAGGAGATCAAGGCCGCCATCCGCAGCCTCACAAAGGCCCTCATCCGCAAGCGCATCGTGGAGCAGGGCTTCCGCATCGACGGGCGGGGCCCGGCCGACATCCGGCCCCTCAGCGCCGAGGTCACCCTCGTCCCCACCACCCACGGCTCGGCCCTCTTCCAGCGGGGCGAGACCCAGGTCCTGAGCGTGGCCACCCTGGGCATGCCCCGCATGGACCAGCTGCTCGACACCATCGGCACCGACGAGCGCAAGCGCTACATGCACCACTACAACTTCCCGCCCTTCTCCACCGGCGAGACGGGCTTCATGCGGGGCCCCAAGCGACGGGAGATCGGCCACGGCCTGCTCGCCGAGCGGGCCCTGTTGCCGGTGGTGCCGCCCCTGGAGGAGTTCCCCTACGCCATACGTGTGGTGAGCGACGTGCTGTCCTCCAACGGGTCCACCTCGATGGCCTCGGTGTGCGGCTCCACCCTGTCGCTCATGGACGCCGGCGTGCCCATCAAGGCCCCCGTGGCCGGCATCGCCATGGGCCTGGTCTACGCCGAGGGAAAGTACACGACCCTCACCGACATCCTCGGCGCCGAGGACGCCTTCGGCGACATGGACTTCAAGGTTGCCGGCACCGAGGACTTCGTCACCGCCCTCCAACTGGACACCAAGATCGCCGGCATCCCCGCCGACGTGCTGGCTCAGGCCCTCCAGCAGGCACGTGAGGCCCGCCTCAAGATCCTCGACGTGATGGCCGGCGCCCTGGCCGAGCCCCGGGACGAGGTGGCCGCCACCGCGCCCAAGATCGTCAGCCTGTCCATTCCGATCGACAAGATCGGCGAGGTCATCGGCCCCAAGGGCAAGGTGATCAACGCGCTCCAGCAGGAGACCGGCGCCGACATCAACGTGGACGACGACGGCATGGTGGGCACCGTCACCATCGGCGCCAAGGACGGCGCCGCGGTGGAGGAGGCCCGCCGCCGCATCGAGCTCATCCTCGATCCGCCCAAGGCCGAGATCGGGGCCGTCTACACCGGCCGGGTGGTGAACGTCACCAAGTTCGGCGCCTTCGTCAACATCCTCCCGGGCCGTGACGGCCTGGTGCACATCTCCAAGTTGGGCCAGGGCAAGCGGGTCGAGCGGGTGGAGGACGTGGTCGACCTCGGCGATGAGATCACCGTCCGGGTCGACGACATCGACCAACAGGGGAAGGTTTCCCTGTCGCCTGTCGGCGACAGCGGCACCGCCGCCTCCGGCGGCGGGCCGAACGGCCCGGACGAGGCTGCGCCTCGCCGTTCTTTCCGTTCCGACGAAGCAAGCCCTGCGGGCGCTTCGCCGGTCGGCGCCTCTTCGGCGCCGACTGGCGGTGACTCGCAGGCCGAGACGGTGTCGTTCGAGGACGCCTGGGAGTCGGAGGCGGTGAAGGAGTTCGGGGACCTGGGGCCGGCGGCCACCGGGTCGGGAAGTGGCTTCGGCGGGGCCCGCCGGGACCGTGACGACCGCGGGCCGCGCCGCAACCCGAGGCGGGGTGGAGGTGGTCGGCGCTAGCGCCTCGTCCGTGATCGACACAACCCGGCTGGACAACGGCATCACGGTCGTCACCGAGCGCATCCCGTGGGTGCGCTCGGTGAGTGCCGGGTTCTGGGTCGGCACCGGCTCCCGGGACGAAGAGGACGGCCTCTTCGGCGCGTCCCACTTCTTGGAGCACCTGCTGTTCAAGGGGACCGCCACCCGGACCGCCCGCCAGATCGCCGAGGCGGTCGACGCGGTGGGCGGCGACATGAACGCTTTCACCACCAAGGAGTACACCGCCTTCTACCTGCGGGTGCTGGACCACAGCCTCGACCTCGGGCTCGACATCCTCTCCGACATCCTCTGGAGCCCGGCCTTCCGCCCCGAGGAGGTGGAGGCGGAGCGGCAGGTGATCCTTGAGGAGATCCTCATGCGGGCCGACGAGCCCGCCGACCTGGTCCACGAGGTGTTCTCCGAGGCCCTCTTCCCCGACCATCCCGTGGGCCGGGAGGTGCTGGGCGACGAGACCACCATCACCGCCATGAGCCGGTCCGACATCGCCGACTTCCACGCCCGGCACTACCGGCCCGGCAACATCGTCTTCGCCGCCGCCGGCCAGCTGGAGCACGCCGCCCTGGTCGACGGCATCGGGCGGCGCTTCGCCGGCGCCACCGGCGGGGAGGCGCCGGCCCGGGTCCGGCCCACGACCCCTCCC
>JBOGHQ010000062.1:0-1679 GCA_050744785.1 Acidimicrobiales bacterium
GCCGAGAACGGCCAGGCCGGCACGGGAGCCGATCCAACGCCACCCCGGCCCGGGCCGCGCCGCTGGCCCGGTACGCAGGCCCACCACCGCCGCGGTCACTCCGAGGCCGAAGATGGCACCCAGGAACAGCGCCGCGCTCACGATGCCCACCAGCCGAGGGCGTTGTCCAACAGGCCGAGGTCGAGGCCGGCCCAGGCAAGCTCGTCGGCGTAGCGGGGCCGCACGCCGGTGGGCACGGCCCGGCCGTCGAAGCCGGGGGCGAAGACCTCGTTGGTGTCGAGGCGGCCGTCGGTGGTGCCGGTGACCTCCCGCACCGACGACACCACCCGCCGGCGCCGGCCGTCGCCGTCGCGCACGAAGGCCAAGAACACGACCAGATCGACGGCGTCGGCGATCAGGTCGAGGGTGGCGGCCACCGGCAGCGGGGTGGGCGACTGGGCTACGTAGGAGGCCAGTCGGCGCGCCACCGCGTCGGAGTGGCGGGCGTGGACGGTGCTCAGCGACCCGTCCGCCCCGGCGCCGAGCGCCCGGAGCATGGTCAGCGCCTCGTCGCCCAGCACCTCGCCCACCAGGATGCGGTCGGGGTTGAGGCGGGCCGCGTACTCGGTGAGGGCGCGCACCGGGATGGCCCCGTGCCCCTCGGCGTTGGCCTCCCGGGCCTCGAGGGCGGTGACGTTGCGGTGCCGGGCCAGGTGGTGAAGGCCGAGCTCGAGGGAGGTCTCGATGGTGACCAGGTGCTCGTCGGGGTCGGCCAGGCCGACCAGGGCACGCACCATGGTGGTCTTGCCCACGTTGGTCGTCCCGGCGACGAGCAGGTTGCGCCGGGAGGTGACGGCGGCGGCCAGGAAGTCGTGCAGGGCCAGGTCGATGGTGCCGAGGCGGACCAGGTCGTCGAGGCCGAGGTCCACGAAGCGGTGGCGGCGGATGACGATGGTGGGCCGGTGCGCCACCGACATCACCGCCGTGAGCCGGCTGCCGTCGGGGAGGCGCATGTCGAGGCGGGGATTGGCCCAGTCGAAGCGGCGCTCGGGTGCGTCCCCGCCGGCTGGCCAGGGCCTGCACCTCGGCGATCAGGTCCTCGTCGGAGTCGAAGGGCGACGCCACGTGCTCGATGCGCCCGTCGGCCCACTCCAAGGTGGCGGAGGCGGCGCCGTGGATGATGACGTTGTCGAGGTCGGGGGCGTCGAGGAAGCGCTGGAGGCGGCCCATCTGGTACATGGCGGCCAGCACGGCCTCGGCCACCTCGGTCCGCTCCGCCACCGGCACGGGCGCCCGCCCGGCCGACAGGCGCCGGGCCGCCTCGGCCGCCAACGCCTCGTCGGTGAAGTGCCGCGCCAGCTCTTGCTCCTCGTCGGGGCCGAGGGGGGCCAGCCCGGCCGCGGCCCGGTGGCGGGCCTCGGTGGTGAGGCGTTCGCTGACCTCGGCGCGCACGGCGGACACGTGGTGGTGGTCGGTCACTGACCCACCGTCCCTTCGTGACGGCGCACCAGCGAGTTGGCCATGGACCGTCCTCCCCGGCCGCTCATGGGGCGGGCCCGCCAGCTGCGCAGCGAGACCCGGCCCGACGCGGCCGATGCCAGGCCATCTGCGGCGGGAGCCGGCGGGGCACCGGTCGGGAGCGGCGGGCCGAGCCGGGCGGCAAGGGCCCGGGCCAGTGGCCGGGCCGAGCGGGCCAGGGC
>JBOGHQ010000063.1:0-3046 GCA_050744785.1 Acidimicrobiales bacterium
GGGTCGTCGCGCACCTCGCCCACCACCACGCTCCCGACCCGATTGAATGGTGAGGTCGCCATCGAGCTGCGACGGCGACTCGGGTCCGAGCGCGTTCCCAAGCTGGTGTTCGTCGACTGGATGGTGCTCGGTGCACCCCGACGAGATGTGGGAGCGTGCGGCCCGAGAGCTCGCGGCCGCCTTCGGGCGGTCGAAGTCCCCGATGAGATCGTCCGCCAGATCGAGGCCTTCGTGGCGCGCTGAGGACAACAGCTTCCGCCCCCTCAGGTCCAGTGCAGCCATCTGGTCTCCAGCCGCTCCCCAGTAGGGGGCTGGTAGCGAGGGGCCGGTAGCCCCATGGCGGCGGCCGCCTCGGCCGGCGGGTCGCCCGGTGGGGTGGGGCTGGGGCCCCGGATGGGCCGGCCCCGGGCGTCGTAGAAGCGCAGGCCGTCGAGGCCGGAGGGGTCGCCCTCGATCCGCAGCTGGCCGGTGTGGTGCAGCCGGTGGTGGGCGGGGCACAGACAACACAGGTTGGCCATCACCGTGGGCCCACCGTCGGCCCAGTGGACGAGGTGGTGGACGTGCAGGCGCCGCCGCCGCCCGCAGCCGGGGACCCGGCAGCCCTGGTCCCGCCGCTCCACCAGCAGGCGCAGGCGGTCGTCCACGCTGCGGCGCCGGGCCAGGATCTCAGTGGGCGTGCCGCCCACGTTGAGGATGACCCGACCGGTGGCGTCGCAGGACAGGTAGTCGGCCAGGCCCTTGGGCAGCAGGGGGCCGAGGTGGAGCCGGGCCCGCTCGGGGTGCTCGGCGTCGAGGTGGACCACCACCTGGTAGCGGTCGGCGGGCAGGCGGCCGGTGCCCTCGATGCCGGCCAGGGCCACCTCGGCCAGGTGGACCAGGGCGTCGGCCCACCCCACCTGGTGCGGGGGTCCGTCGTGGCCGGCCAACAGGGCGGCCCGGGAGGCCTCCAGGGCCTTCTCCACCAGCGCCCCCTCGTCCGGCTCCAGCAGGGCCCGGCCCCGCCACCGGCCGTCGTCGCCGTGGCCGAAGCACACCTCCCGCCGGCCCGCCTCGTCGCCCAGGCCCGCACCGGGGTCGCCTGCGCCCGGCTCCGAGCCCGGCTCGGCCGGCTCGGGAGTCGCCTCGGGCTCGGAGGGGTTGACCGACGGCAGGATGCGCAGCAGCTGGCCCACGGTGCAGAACCGGGCCAGATCGGCCACTTCGGCGTCATGGGGCGGGTCGACGTAGCGGCACAGCAGATGGACCTGGTCCTCGCTGAGGACCCCCTCTTCGAAGGCGGCCCCGGTGGCGGGAAGATCTCCCAATGCCCGGGCCATGGCCACCAGCCGCCGGGCCCGGCCGGCGCTCATGGCGCCGCGCAAGGCGACCCACTGCTCGGGGGAGTTGATGCCCCACCCCTGCCAGGAGTCGTCGGCCAGGGCCGCGGCGACGGCCGACACCACCTCGGCGGTGGCCACGTTCAACAGCCCGGCGGCGGCGCTGAGGCGCTTCGAGGACGCCAGGGCGGCTTCCTCGGCGGGGGTGGGCCCCATCACCGTCGCCGTCGCCGTCGCCGTCGCCATGCTGTCGAGCATAGACGAACACATGTTCGCTCCGCAAGCGAGATGGAACGGAAATGTGAATGTTCGGCTCAGCCGGTGCTGGCCTCGAGCATGGCATTCTCCATGGCATCGGCCTGGGCGCGGAACGGCGTTACCACTCCCACGCTGCGGGCCCGTGTGCCCGAAGAAGTGCTCGCACCTCGACGACGGCGCGAGCCACCTCCCCGGCAACCACTCCCTCCTTGTCGCGCTCCCCGTCCGTGCGGACCACCTGTACACAGTCGATGGAATGCGTCCGGGGCGACCTGGTCGCCACCTTGACCTCGCCGTCGTAGATGCAACGGGCGACGAAGTCCACCAGGTGCGGGCCCGAACGGAAGTGCTCGTCGAGAACCAGCACGGAACAGGCGCCGGTGGCCAGATCGAACGTGCTGTTGCGCCGGACGTCGAGCCGGGCGGCCAGCACCGGCGCAGTGTCGAGCCGATGGGACGCCATCACCGCGCTGAGCTGGGCGTCGGACACGAACGACACCTGGCGCAGCTGCCGGGGGTCGCCGGCGATCACGGCCCGCCGGCCCCGTAGCAGGGTGGCTGCTGCCAGCGGCTGGTCGACCGAGGAGGCCTCGTCGAGGATCACCAGGTCGAACAGCGCCGGGATGGGCGGCAGGAGGTCGTCGGCGTCGGCCAGGGTGCCCAACCAGAGCGGCAGCGCTCTCGTCAACCGGTCGTCCAGTCGCCGGAGCAGCTCCCGGCGGGCGGCACGTCCGCTGCGCAATGCCGTGGCAAGGGCGGCGACAGCGCCGAGCGTTGACCAGTTCAGCCGCTCAGATGACCGGCTGTTCCGTGCCAGCCACTGGCCCAGCGCGTGGCGGGCTTCATCCTCGGCAGCTCGTAGCCGCGGCCACAGGGCCGACACGTCGATGCCGCCCTGGGCCCGCAGGTCGCCCGCCATCCGGGCGGCGCGGGCCAGGTCGAGGGCGGCGCCGAGCTCGGTTGGGTCGGCGTCCGGTGCGGCGTGAGCGGGTGCGACCAGCTGCTTTCGCGCTCGCCGCCGTCACCATCGAGCCAGCCAGCCCCGTGCGGGGGGACGTCGCCCGCGTGACGAGGACACCAGCGGCGGCGAGATCGGTGCCCGGGGTGAACAGTCCCGGGACAGCCGCCCGGGCCGCCTCCGGGGCTCCGGCGTCCGCCTCGCTGAGCAGCTGTTCGGCCCTCAGCACAGTGGCCAGCTCCTGCCAGAGCTCGTCCCGTCGGGCCGCCGTGGCCCGCGCCTAGCGCACCCCGGCGACGATGGCGTCATCGTCGGTCGGCCGAGCTGGCCCGCCGAAAGCCGTGCCGCCAGCGCGTCGCGACGCTCGTTCGAACCAAAGGCCACCGGCTTCCCAGTAAAGATGACCTACTTGGTCATGTTTCGGCGTAGGATTACACCCACCGGACCGACGAGGAGGAACCGCCCATGAGTGCCACCGACGAGCTCCTGGTCAACAACCAGGCCTACGCTGCCC
>JBOGHQ010000064.1:0-4355 GCA_050744785.1 Acidimicrobiales bacterium
GAGTCCATCGGCTCGTTGACACGCGGGCTTTACGACAAAGGGCCGATGGACCCCTGTGAGTCCCTTGCGTCCCAAGTCGGAACGAGCTGGCGGGCGGCCCGGGCCTCGTCGACCCGGCCCACCGGGGTGGTGCGGGGCGCCTCAGGTGCGCCGGCGGGGTCGGCGGCGATGCGCTCCAGGGCGGCGGCCAGGGCCTCGAGGGTCTGGGGGCTCTCGGTCTCGGTGGGCTCGATCATGAGGGCCTCCTCCACGACGAGGGGGAAGTACACGGTGGGGGCGTGGAAGCCCTCCTCCAGGAGGCGCTTGGCCACGTCGAGGGCCCGGAGGCCGTGCCGGCGCCTGAGATTGCTGGCCGAGGCCACGAACTCGTGCATGCTGGCCCGGTCGTAGGGGATCTCGAAGGTCCCCCGCAGCCGGGCCCGGAGCCAGTTGGCGTTGAGGACGGCCGCCTCGGCCACCTTGCGCAGCCCGTCGCCGCCGTTGGCCAGGATGTAGGCGTAGGCCCGGGCCAGGGCCAGGGCGTTGCCGTGCCAGCCGTGGATGCGGCCGATGGACCTGGCCGGCGTCCGCCATCGCCAGCGGCCGTCGTCGCCGAGGGCGGGCACGGGCCCGGGCAGGTACTCGGCCAGGCGCTCGGACACCGCCACCGGGCCGGCCCCCGGTCCCCCGCCGCCGTGTGGCACGGCGAAGGTCTTGTGCAGGTTCATGTGCACGATGTCGAAGCCCATGTCGCCGGGCCGGGTGACGCCGAGGATGGCGTTCAGGTTGGCGCCGTCGTAGTACAGGAGCCCGCCCACCTCGTGTACGGCGGCGGCGATCTCGGCGATGTCCTCCTCGAACAGGCCGAGGGTGTTGGGGTTGGTGAGCATGATGCCGGCCACGTCGTCGTCGAGGCGGTCCCGCAGGGCGGCCACGTCCACGCAGCCCCGGGCGTCGGACGGCACCGTGACGGTGGTGTAGCCGCCCAGGGTCACCGAGGCGGGGTTGGTGCCGTGGGCCGAGTCCGGGATGATGACCTTGGTGCGCGGCCGGCCCTGGTCGCGGTACCAGGCCCGCATGAGCAGCAGCCCGGTGAGCTCGCCGGCCGCGCCCGCCGGCGGCTGGAGGGTGGCAGCATGCATGCCCGTGATGGCGCACAGCCGGGCGGCCAGGTCGCCAAGCAGTTCCAGCCACCCCTGGCACAGGGCGCCCGGCGCGGCCGGGTGGACGCCGCTCAGGCCGGGCAGGGCGGCGGCGTCGTCGCAGAGCTTGGGGTTGTACTTCATGGTGCAGGACCCGAGCGGGTAGGCGCCCAGGTCCACCGAGTACTGGCGGGCGCTCAGGCGGGTGATGTGGGCCACCAGGTCCCGCTCGGACACCTCGGCCAGCGCCACCGGCTCGGGGCGAAGGTGGTCGTCGGGCACGAGGTCCTCGGGAGGCCACTCCGGCACATTCGTGGTGCGGAACGACCACGCCGACCGCCCCGGCGAGGACAGCTCGAACACGGTGGGCTCCTCGTCGCGCCCCATGATGGGCGCAGAGGTGGCGCGCCCGCCCGCCGCCGCGGTCACGGGTTTACTCCAGAACGGCGGTTGGTCATCGGATGACCTTGTCGAGGGCGCCGGCGTACTGGTCGATCTCGGCCCGGGTGCGGCGCTCGGTGACGGCGATCAGCAGGCCGTCGCGGAACTCGTCGTCGGGGAGGGCCACCCCGGCGAGGAAGCCCTCGTCGGCCATGCGCTCCACCACGGTGGTGGCCGGCAGGGGCGTGCGCACCGCGAACTCCCGCAGGACCGGTGCGTCCACCAGCGGTTCCACGCCGTCGATGGCCAGCAGCGAGTCCCGCAGGTAGCGGGTGCCCCTGGCGCAGCGCAGGGCCAGCTCCCGGAGCCCCCCCGTGCCGAGCCACGCCAGCTGGATGGCGCAGGCCACCGCGATGAGGGTCTGGTTGGTGCAGACGTTGGACGACGCCTTCTCCCGGCGGATGTCCTGCTCCCGGGTGCGCAGCGTGGTGACGTAGGCGCGCCGGCCCTCCGCGTCCACCGTTTCCCCCACCAGCCGGCCGGGCAGCCGGCGCACGTGGGCCAGCCGGCAGGCGAAGAGCCCGAGCAGCGGGCCGCCGAAGGACAGCGGCGTTCCGAACGGCTGTCCCTCCCCCACCGCCACGTCGGCGCCGGCCGGCCCCGGCGACCGGAGCAGGCCGGACGCCACCGGGTCGAAGGCCACCACCAGCAGGGCACCGGCCCGGTCGGCCGCGGCCCGGGCCTCGGCCAGGTCCTCCAGGCAGCCCAGGTAGTTGGGGTACTGCACCACCACCGCGCCGGCCGGCTCGTCGCCCGGCGGCCAGGCCGTGACGCCGCCCCGCAGCGGGACGTCGGCCAGCTGGTGGCCGGTGCCCGCCGCGAAGGTCCCCGCGACCTCCCGCCAGCCCGGGTTGACGCCCCGGCTCAGCAGCACCCGGGGCCGGCCCGTGGCCGCCACGGCCAGGTTGACCCCCTCGACCAGGGCGCTGGCGCCGTCGTAGAGGGAGGCGTTGGCCACCTCCAGGCCGGCCAGGCGGGCGACCATGGTCTGGTACTCGAACAGCAGCTGGAGCACGCCCTGGGCCACCTCGGGCTGATAGGGCGTGTAGGCGGTTACGAACTCGGAACGGAAGGTGAGCGACCGCACCGCGGCCGGCACCTCGTGGTCGTACACGCCGCCCCCGGCGAAGCAGATCAGGTCGGGCGCCACCGCGTTGGCACCGGCCAGCCGCCCCATCTCGGCCGCCACGTCGGGCTCGGACAGGCCGGGGGGCAGGTCCAGCCCGCCGGCCAGGCGCAGGCCGGCCGGGACCGACTCGAACAGCTCCTCGACCGACGACAGCCCGAGGAAGGCCAGCATCTCGGAAACCTCGGCGTCGGTGTGGGGCACGAAGTGGCCCATCAGCCCGCCGCCCTTCGCCCCACGAACGGGGGCTTGACCACCTCGGCCGGCAGGGGGCGGCCCCGCACCTCGACCTCGACGTGGTCCCCCACGGCCACCGCCGGCGGCAGGAAAGCCAGGGCGATGCCGTGCCCCAGTACCGGTGAGAAGTTGCCGCTGGTGACCGCGCCCTGGGGCTTGCCGTCCACCAGGACCGGGTAGTCCTGGCGGGGCGGCTGGCGGCCCTCCACCATGAGGCCCCGCAGGCGCCGGGCCGGGCCGGCGGCTCGCTCCGCCTCGAGGGCGGCCTTGCCGCAGAATGTGGGCTTGTCCCAGGCCACCACCCAGCCCAGGCCCGCCTGCAGCGGCGTGATGCCTGGCCCAAGCTCGTGGCCGTGGAGGGGCAGGCCCGCCTCCAGGCGGAGTGTGTCGCGCGCCCCGAGCCCGGCCGGCGTCGCGCCAGCGGTCAGGACGGCGCCCCAGAACGCCGGTGCCACCTCGGCGGGCACGGCGCACTCCACGCCGTCCTCGCCGGTGTAGCCGGTGCCGGCCGCCACGCAGGCCGCCCCCTGCCACTCGAAGCCGGCCACGCCGAAGTGGGGCACCTCGGCTGCGGCCGGCGACACCGCCGCCAGCCGGGACCGGGCCGCCGGCCCCTGCACCGCGACGACAGCCCGCTCAGCGGTGACGTCCTTCCCGCCGATGGCCTCGACGACCCGGGCCGTGTTGGAGGCATTGGGCATGACGTCGAAGCACCCGTCGTCACGCCACCACACGATGATGTCGTCCAGCACCGACCCGTCGGCGTCGTCGAGCAGGTGGGTGTACTGAGCCCGGCCCGGCCCGATGCGGCCCAGGTCGTTGGTGAGCACGGCGTTCAGCCGCGGCCCGGACCCCGGGCCCTCCACCCGCACCGTCCCGAGGTGGCTGACGTCGAAGGCCACCGCGTCCCGCCGGCAGGCCAGGTGCTCGCCGATGGTGCCGCCCGGGTACGACAGCGGCATCTCCCAGCCCCCGAAGGGCACCATGCGGGCGCCCAGGGCCCGGTGGGCGGCGTCCAGGGGCGAGTGCCGCGTCGGCGCCCCGGTTTCGGTCACCCGGGCAGACTACGGCCGGGCGCAATCCCGGCCGCGCATCATGGCGCGGCCGGGATCACGACCGTGGTGCAGCAGTGCTAGATGCCTCGACCTCGTTCGTTCGCTTCACTCTCTCCATCCGGTCGAATTGATCGAAGCTCCGGCGGGCGAGCGGAGCTGGCGCCGCCTCCGCCCTGTCCTTTCTCGGTGGTCCGCAGCCGTGGAGGCCGCCTGCGGCGGCGCCAGCGGCCACGGACCGCGGCTCGCTCACACGGGCGAAACGTCTGTGGCCCCAGAGCTAGCCACCGGGGGGCGGCGGGCAGAGCGCGTCGGCCGCCTCGAAGACCGGGAACAACTCGAAGGCGTAGCTGATCCCGCCCGGCTGGTGGCCGCCCT
>JBOGHQ010000065.1:0-2897 GCA_050744785.1 Acidimicrobiales bacterium
GCCCGGCACTCCTCACACGGCGCCGGCCCCAGGGCGCCGCAGGCGGGACAGGCGGTCGGCAGGAGCACGCCCCCAGGGTGCCGGACCGGTGTGACACCGCCTCGCCCGGCGGCCCCCTCCCGTCTTGCAGCGGGATCTCGCACCCTGGGGTCAGGTTCCGCGGCAAGAAGGCCGGGGGCGTCAGGCGCGGCGGGTCCCCGAAACCGACGGCCTACACTTGGGTCATGGGCCGGGCCCGGGTCTGTGGTTGAAAGTCGATGCCAGCCGCAGGCGAAGCGACCCACGTAAGGCAACCCGTGGTTGCTGAGCATGGTGCGGTTTAGAAGTAAGTCCTGCCCGTTCGTGCGCCGATCGGCGGCGTCGGACGGAGAAGGGGCGAAGCGTGCCCATCCGGGCGGTGCCGGGCCACACGGCCGCCACCGCCGGGCCCGCCACCTCCTCCGCAGGCGAGTGTGGGGTCAAAGACCAGGTCAGCCGGGCCCGGCCCATGCCGTCCCAGTTGCCCGTCCGATCGGAAGGAGTCTCGTGGACATCACCATCCAGGGCCGCAACGTCGAGGTGTCGGAGTCTCTCCGGGCCGCCGTCGACGAGAAGCTCTCCCGCCTCGTCCGCTTCCTCGACGGCATGGAACGAGCCGAGGTGCGCTTCCACCAGGAGCGCAACCCGCGCATTGCCGAGAAGGAGGTCTGCGAGGTCACCATGCACGGGCACGGCCATGTGGTCAGGGCCCGCGCCTCGGCCGGGGACGCCTTCGCGGCCGTCGACCGGGTGGTGGACAAGCTCGAGCACCGGATCGAGAAGCTCAAGGGCAAGCTGCTGGGTCGCTCCCATCCCCGCCGCCACGGCGACAACAACGGCACCCAGCCGGCCGGCGACCTGGCCCTCTCCCTGGCCGAATCCGACGAGGACGAGGGCCGGCCCCGTATCGTGCGCACCAAGCAGTTCGCCATGAAGCCCATGACGCCCGAGGAGGCGGCGCTCCAGATGGAGTTGCTGAGCCACGACTTCTTCCTCTTCACCAACTCCGACACCGACGCCGCAGCCGTGGTCTACCGGCGCAAGGATGGGCATATCGGGCTCATCGACGGCGCATAGCTGCCGATGAACCCATCGGATGGCTCGAATGAGCACGGGGCAGGGACCCACCGAGGAGGACGACAACGGTGTCCGAGATTGACCGGATGGCACCAGCGGAGGTGATCCGCGTGCTCATTGCCGACGACCAGGCCCTGTTCCGGCGCGGCTTGTTCGTGGTGCTGGGCACCGAGGACGGTGTCGAGGTCGTGGCCGAGGCCGAGAACGGCCTGGAGGCCATCGAGAAGGCCCGGGAACTGGCCCCCGACGTGGTCCTGATGGACGTGCGGATGCCCAAGGCCAACGGCATCGAGGCGGCCGCCCAGATCCGGGCCGACCTGCCCTCCACCAAGATCCTCATGCTCACCGTGAGCGACGAGGAGGAGGACCTGTACGAGGCCATCAAGGCCGGCGCCAACGGCTACCTGCTCAAGGAGATCTCCGTGGAGGAGGTCGCAGAAGCCATCCGGGCCGTCATGCAGGGCCAGAGCCTCATCTCCCCCTCCATGGCCTCCAAGCTGCTCAGCGAGTTCAACGCCCTGGTCCGCCGGGCCGAGGACCGCCAGCAGTTCCCCGCCCCGGCCCTCACCAACCGGGAGATCGAGGTCCTGCGCCTGGTGGCCAAGGGCATGAGCAACCGGGAGATCGCCGAGGAGCTCTACATCTCCGAGAACACCGTCAAGAACCACGTCCGCAACATCTTGGAGAAGCTGCACCTCCACAACCGTATGGAGGCCGTGATCTACGCCGTCAAGGAGCGCCTCCTCGACATCAGGGAGGCGTGAGCCGGCCCAGGGCCTCGGCCGCGGCCCCGGCTCCTAGGATGGGACGGCCATGAGCGTCCTGAAGAAGATCCTCCGGGCCGGCGAGGGCAAGAAGGTCCGCGCCCTCCAGGACATCGTCCCGGAGATCAACGCCCTCGAGCCCGAGGTCAAGGCCCTCTCCGACGACGCCCTCGCCCACCGCACCGTCGAGTTCCGGGAGCGCATCGCACAGGCCACCGCCGACGGCGTCCCCGTCGCCGACGTCCTCAACGACCTCCTGGTGGAGGCCTTCGCCACCGTCCGGGAGGCGGCCTGGCGGGTCATCGGCCAGCGCCACTTCGACGTCCAGCTCATGGGCGGGGCCGCCCTGCACTTCGGCTGGATCGCCGAGATGAAGACCGGTGAGGGCAAGACCCTGGTGTCCACCCTGCCGGTGTACCTGAACGGGCTCACCCAGCGGGGCCTGCAGGTCATCACCGTGAACGACTACCTGGCCAAGCGCGACGCCGAGTGGATGGGCCGGGTCCACAACTTCCTCGGTGTGTCGGTGGGCCTGGTGGCGCCCGACATCGACGACTGGGACCTCAAGCGCCAGGCCTACGCCTGCGACGTCACCTACGGCACCAACACCGAGTTCGGCTTCGACTACCTGCGCGACAACATGGCCCGCACCAAGGAGGCCATGGTCCAGCGGGGCCACATCTACGGCATCGTCGACGAGGTGGACTCCATCCTCATCGACGAGGCCCGCACACCGCTCATCATCAGCGGCCCGGCCGCCGAATCGGCCCGGCTCTACTACCAGTTCGCCGGCATCGTCCGTGCTCTCACCCGCGACGTCGACTACGAGGTGGAGGAGGAGAAGCGCACCGTCGTTCCCACCGAGCCCGGCATCGAGAAGGTGGAGCGCCAGCTCGGCGTGGACAACATGTACGACGCCGTCTCGGTCAACTACGTCCACCAGCTCCAGAACGCCCTCAAGGCCAAGGAGCTGTTCAAGCGGGACAAGGACTACGTCGTCATGGACGGCGAGGTGAAGATCGTCGACGAGTTCACCGG
>JBOGHQ010000066.1:0-1750 GCA_050744785.1 Acidimicrobiales bacterium
ACCACCGCCAGCTGCGGGGCAAGCGCATGACCCGCTCCGTCCTCGACGACGTCCCCGGCCTCGGCCCCACCCGCCGGGCCCGCCTGCTCAAGGAGCTGGGCGGGGTGGGGGCGGTGAAGAAGGCGCCCCTGGAGACCCTGACCGCCCTGCCCTGGCTGCCCGACCGGGTGGCGGCGGCGGTGTACGAGAAGCTGCACGGGGCCGGACGTGCCTGACCAGACCCCCGACCCCTGGGAGACCCATGCCGGGTGGTGGCAGGAGGGCTTCACCGAAGGCGCCGACGCCGAGTACGAGGAGCAGATCCTGCCCCTGGCCGCCGAGCACCTGGCCGGCGCAGCCCGGGTGCTGGACGTGGGGACGGGGGAGGGGCAGGTGGCCCGGTTGGCCGCGGCGGTGGGCGCGCCGGCGGTGGTGGGGGTCGACCCCACGTGGGCCCAGCTCTCGGTGGCCCGGGCACGGGGCGGCGGCCCGGCCTACGCCCGGGCCGAGGCGTCCCGGCTGCCCTTCCCGGCCGGCGCCTTCGACGCCGTGGTGGCCTGCCTGGTGTTCGAGCACATCGACGCCGTCGACCGGGCCATCCCCGAGGTGGCCCGGGTGCTGGCGCCCGGTGGGCGCTTCTTGTTCTTCCTCAACCACCCCCTCCTGCAGACGCCGGGCAGCGGCTGGATCGACGACCACATCCTCGAGGAGCAGTACTGGCGCATCGGCCCCTACCTGGTGGAGGACACCTCGCTGGAGGAGGTGGAGAAGGACGTCTTCATCCCCTTCATCCACCGCCCGCTGTCCCGGTACGTGAACGCCATGGCGGAGGTGGGGCTGGTGGTCACCAGGATGGAGGAACCTGCCCCGCCGCCGGGGTTCCTGGCCCGGGCCGAGGAGTACGGGGAGGCGGCCACCATCCCCCGGCTGCTCTTCCTGCGGGCCGAGAAGCGGCACGTCGATCACCGGAGCGACGGGCGGGGGTAGGCGGGCCCAGAGCGGAGCGGAGTGGGCGGCATCCGACGGGAGTGCCCTGAGAGACGGGAGCTCCGGGTCTGTCGGCGCCGCCCGGCTCCGCAGGGTCTGTCCCACCCGGCTAGGGGGTGGCACGCCTGGCCCGTCTTGGGGATAGCCAGAAGGGTCCTCAACCGGGGACGTGGCGCACCGAACCCTTTCCGCAACGACGTCAGCTCGGAAAGGACACCATGCCCAACGCCAAGAAGGTCCGGCTCATCCTCTGCCTCGGCTCGCTGTCCGGCCTCCTGTGGGCCGGCACGTTCGCGACCTTCACCGACTCGGGGACCGCCGACTCGACGTTCACCGCCGGCACCGTCGACCTCCTGATCAGCGGCGAGACCGACGACGCCTACGCCTTCACGTCGATCGAGATGTCGAACATGAAGCCCGGCGACGTGAAGTACGCGCCCCTCACCATCGCCAACAACGGCAGCCTCGGGTTCACCTACACGATGGCCACGTCAGCCACCAACGCGGACTCCAAGGCCCTGCGCGACCAGCTCCAGCTGGGCGTGAGGAAGGTGGCCGACACGGTGACGTGCGACTCGGCCGGCGTGGGCTATGGCGCCTCGCTCGACACCCTGACGGCGTCGGGCGCCCTCAGCGCGGGCGCCATCGCCAGCCGGTCGCTGGTCGCCGGCGCCAGCGAGGTGGCGTGCTTCCGGGTCGAGCTGCCGAGCGCGGCGGGCGACGCCTTCCAGGGCGCCACCACCACCGCCACCTTCACGTTCAGCGCCACCCAGACGTCGTAACG
>JBOGHQ010000067.1:0-7620 GCA_050744785.1 Acidimicrobiales bacterium
GTCCACATCCCGGGCGGGGTGGGCTCGAGGCCGGGTAGCGACGGCCGCCCTGGCCGGGCTGGCCGCCTGCGGGGCCGTCCTGCCGCCGGGGGAGGCGGCCCTCCCCGCCGGGGCGGCTCCCGGCACGGCCGGGGCGGGGCAGGCGGCCACGCCGGCGGGCGGCACCGACACCGCATCGGCATCGGCATCGGCCATGGGTGGCCACGAGTCGGCCGAGGGCCTACGGCTGGTGGCCCAGGAGGACGCCGGCGGCGGCGGTGGTGCCGAGGAGGGCGGTGACGGCCCCTGCCGGCGTGGGGCCCCGCTGCGCCGCTACGACATCGCCGCCATCAGCGTCGACGTCACCCTCAACCGCTACCTCGACCACGACCCCGAGGGCCGCATGTACGTGCTCCAGTCCGAGGTGGAGCGGGTGCGGGCGGAGGAACGCCAGAACGAGGCGGCGCGAGCCGGCCAGGCCGAGCCTGCGGTGTCCATCGGCCTGCAGGGCGACGCCATCCAGCCCCTCACCCTGCGGGTGCGGCAGGGGGAGTGCCTCCGGATCAGGCTGCGCAACGACCTGGCCGGCGGCGAGCCGGCCAGCGTCCACCTCCATGCCGGCGGACTGGTCGTGGCCGGAACCGGGCGGCCGGCGGTGGCCGGTGAACCCGAAGCCCTTGCCAGGACGGGCGCCACGGTGGCCTACGAGTGGATGGTAGGGGCCGGTCAGGCGGAGGGCACCCACTACTTCCACAGCCATGGCAACACCCGGGCCCAGACCAGCCACGGCCTGTTCGGCGCCGTCATCGTGGAGCCGGCCGGGTCCACCTGGACCGACCCCATCACCGGCGAGGAGGCCGCCGGTTGGGCCGCTGTCGTGCAGGGCCCCGACGGCGACGCCTTTCGGGAGTCGGTCCTCTACTACCACGAGATCGGCAACGAGAACTACCAGTTCCGCGACAAGGCGGGCGGCCTGGTGCCGCTGGTCGACCCCGTCACGTCCGCCTACCGGCCGGGGGCGCGGGCCCTCAACTACCGCAGCGAGCCTTTCCTCAACCGCCTCAGCCTCCAGCAGGCCCTCCAGGGCCGGCCCGATGTGTCGCTGTCCTACAGCTCCTACGCCTTCGGCGACCCGGCCACGCCATTGCCCCGCAGCTACGTGGGCGATCCCGTCAAGCAGCGGGTCGTGCACGCCGGGTCGGAGACGTTCCACGTTCACCACGTCCACGGCGGAGCGGTGCGGTGGCGCCGCCAGCCCGCCGTGGAGGACGGCCGCCCCGATACCGGGCTCGACAAGCGCCCGCCGGTAAGGGTCGTCGCGTCCGAGCGCACCGACTCGCAGTCGCTGGGCCCTTCGGAGACCTTCGACGTGGAGCACGAGTGCGGCGCGGGCGGGTGCCAGCAGGCGGCCGGCGACTTCATGTACCACTGCCACGTCTCCCAGCACTACTTCGCCGGCATGTGGGGGGTCTGGCGGGTCTACAACACCCTCCAGGACGGGCCGGCGTCCACCGACGGCCTGGCGCCGCTGCTGGCCCTGCCCGACCGTACCAAGGCGGTGGCGCCGGCGGTGGAGTCGCCGGCCCTGGCCGGCACGACCGTCGACTGGTCGGGGAAGTCGTTCCGCATCGACGCCGGCGGGCTGGCCGCGTGGGTCGAGCGCCAGCTGCCCCCGCGGGGTGTGCCGCGGGGCTACGACGCCTCGGTCATGGACTGGGCCAAGGAGGGCGACCGGTACCTCAACGAGCCCGAGACGGACCAAGACTGGCCCGGCTACCGGGCCCGGGCGCCGGGCAGCCGGCCACCGATCCTGTTCGACCCAGCCACCGGCAAGCTGGCCTTTCCCCTCCTCCGCCCCCACCTGGGCCGGCGCCCTCCCTTCGCGCCCGCCCACGGGCCGGCCCCGTTCCTCGATCCCGGCGGGGACGGTACGGCCCCGCCCACCCCGGGGGCGAGCGGGCCGTCCAGCCTGTGCCCGGCCAGTACTCGGACCAAGCCGCTGGCCATCAACGCCGTCAACGTGCCCATCACCCAGAACGCCAGGGAGAACGTGGTCGACCCCAACGGCCAGCTGTTCGTCCTGCGGTCCGAGCGCGACGCGGTGCTGGCGCCGGGCGGTCGCCGGGAGCCGTTGGCGGTGCGGGCCAACGCGGGGGAGGACTGCGTCGACGTGCTCCTGCGCAGCGAGCTGGCCGACGGGCCCCTCGAGCCGCTCAGCAAGGTGGACATCCACATTCACTTCGTGCAGTTCGACGTGCAGGCCAGCGACGGCGTGGTCACCGGCTTCGGCTACGAGCAGGCGGTGCGGCCCTACCGGGCCGAGGGCGAGGTGGTGGCGGCCCCCTCGCCGGCCGGGGCGGCCAGCGTCCGCCTGGCCAATGCCGACCGGTTCCAGGCCGGCGCCGTGGTGGGGGTGGGCATGGACCAGGACGAGCGGTTCGAGGTGCGCCGCATCGCGTCGGTGGCCGGTCCCGTGGTCACCTTCGACCAGCCCCTCGAGCACCCCCACGGCCCCGGCGAGGTGGTGAGCGCCGAGTTCGTGCGCTACCGCTGGTATCCCGACACCCAGGTGGGGACGGCGTTCTTCCACGAGCACGTCAACCCCATCGTGACGGGGCGGCACGGGCTGTTCGGGGCCCTCATCGTCGAGCCCCCCGGCGCCACCTACCACGACCCCCGCACCGGCGAGGTGATCGAGAGCGGCACCATCGCCGACATCCACAGCGACGAGCCGGTGTCGGTCGACGTCACGGGCAGCTTCCGGGAGCTGGTCATGTTCGTCCAGGACGACAACCCCCTGGCCCGGGTGGGGCGGTCAACGGGCAGCGCGTTCAACCTGCGGGTGGAACCGGTGGAACGCCGGGGCCGGGACCCATCGCTGCGCTTCAGCAGCCGGGAGGTCGGCGATCCCGAGACGCCGTTGCTGGAGGCCTACCTGGGCGACCCGGTGGTGGTGCGAGACCTCGTGGCCTCCAACAACGAGGTCCACACCTGGCACCTGGACGGCCACTGGTTCCGCACCGAGGCCTCCAGCCGGTCGTCGCCGCCCACCAGCACCGCCCACCTCGGCATCTCCGAGCGCTTCGACCTCGTGGTGCCGTTCGCGGGTGGGCCCCAGCGCATGCCCGGCGACTACCTGTACTACAGCGGCCGGTCCTTCAAGCTGCACGAGGGCAGCTGGGGGATCCTGCGCGTCCGCGACGGTGCCGATCGCGAGGGCCTCCACACCCTGCCTGGCTACGAGGACGTGCCCGAGCCGGCCCCCGCCATCTGTCCCGCCGGCGCGCCCGAGAAGCGGTTCGCGGTGGCCGCCATCGAGGCCCCGCTCGCCATGCTGGCCGGCGGGCTCGGCAAGGTCTTCGTGCTGGAGGCCGACCGGGCCGGCGTGGAATCAGGGGCGGTGCCGGCCCAGCCGCTGGTGCTGCACGTCAACGAGGGGGACTGCCTCCGCGTCGAACTGTCCAACGCCACCGCCGGCCCGGTCTCGTTCCACGCCGACATGCTGGCCTTCGACCCAATGGACTCAGGCGGTGTGGCCGCCGGCCGCAACCCGCCCCAGGCGGTGCCGCCCGGCAGTCGCCGCACCTCCACCTTCTACGCCCACCCCCAGGTGGGGGAGACGGTGGCGTTGGTGCGGGACTGGGGCGACGTGCTCACCAATCCCGCCCTGGGCCTGTACGGGGCGGTGGTGGTGGGTCCCCGTGGCGCCCGCTTCCGGGACCCGGTGACCGGTGAGGACGCCTCCCTGACCTCGTCGTGGCGGGTCGACGTCCTCCCCACCGACGGGCCCGCCTACCGCGACTTCACCCTGCTCTTCCAGGACGAGGACGAGGGCCTGGCCAACCACCGCATGCCCTACACCACCGAGGTGCGAGGCACCGTCGGCCTCAACTACAGGGCCGAGCCGCTCGTCGACCGCCTCCGGTCCAACCCCGACCCCGGCCTGGTGTACTCGTCCGCCGCGCACGGCGATCCCGACACCCCGCTGTTGGAGGCGGCGGCGGGCGACCCGGTGCGGCTGCACGTGCTGGCCCCCTGGAGCGAGCAGTCGCAGGTCTTCTCGGTGGAGGGCCACCGCTGGCCGGTGGAGCCGGATCGCCAGGGCACGGCCCTGGTCGGCTCGGTGAAGGTGGGCGGGATGGAGGCCCTGACGCTGCGGCTCGACGGCGGCGCCGGCGGCCCGGCCCGCCTCGCGGGCGACTACCTCTACGGCGCCCACCGGGAGCCGTACCGGGAGGCCGGCCTGTGGGGCATCCTCCGGGTGCGGGAGGACCCCGGCTCCGGGGCAGGGCCGCGCCTCCTGGCCCTTCCCTGCGCGGGCGCGGGCTGCCCCGGTGGGGCCGGCGGCGGCTTCGCGCCCTGGTTCTCGCTGGCGGCCTTCGCCGGGCTGCTGGGCCTGGGTCTGGTGGTGGGCGGTCGGCGGGCGCGGGTCAGCCGACCTTGACGGTGCCCTCCATGTCGGTGTGGAACAGGCAGCGGTACTCGTAGGTTCCCGCCGTTGGGAAGGTCAACCGGTACTGCACGTCACCCTCACCCACCACCAGGCCGGAGTTCCGGAAGCCGGCCTCGTAGGTACCGGCGTCGAGGACGAATGGTGGAGGGATGTCAG
Organism: Acidimicrobiales bacterium; assembly: GCA_050744785.1. GTDB lineage: Bacteria > Actinomycetota > Acidimicrobiia > Acidimicrobiales > JBOGHQ01. The sequence goes on from JBOGHQ010000067.1 coordinate 4,589, forward strand.
TTGGCATCGGTGGCGCCCCGAGCGGGTTGGCCCCCTTCTTGTTGGTCCTGACCACGCCATCGCCGTCGATGGCATACAGCGGCCGGGCGTCCTCCGGCGCGCCAAAGGCGACCATGTGGGCGCCGTTGACCACCCAGTCGACGGTGCCGCCGGCGGGGACGGACACCTCGTCGGGGAAGACGTTGACGGTCGACAGCACCGGGGGCTCCGGCGCCCCTTCCTCCGCCGGTGCACCGGCTTGGGCGGGGGGCGTCGTGATCCCGAGCACCTTGTCGGCCCGTGGCTGGAGGGCTGCCACGGCGGCGTCGATCTCCCGCTGGGCCGCCGTTCGCACGTCGGCCGGCGTCGGGATGTCCTGGTCGGCGGCCACCACGGTGAGCTCCCCCGTCATGTCCGTTCGGTCCACCAGGCACATGAACCGGTAGGTGCCCGGCGCGATGTCCTCAGCCAGCCGCATCGAGAAGGTGGCCTCGTCCGGCAGGAAGCCGCTGCTGTAGAACCGCTCGGTGCCGGTGAAGTCGGGCTGTTCCCGCTGCTCGGGCGAGCAGGCCGCGGCAGGGGGCGGGTCGCCGGTGGCCAGGAAGCACGGCTGGGCCGCGGCCGGTTGCGGGTCGGCGTCGACCTTGGTCTCGTTGGGGTCGAAGAACGACGGCACCTTAGCCAGCTTGTCCTGCACGTCCAGGGGCGGGTCGGTGCCTTCCGGCACCGCATCGAAAGCGGTCAGGGCCTCGTCGACCACAGCTCCGAAGGCGACGGTGTGCGGCTCGCCCGAGAAGTCGCTGGTGAACTCGACCGTGTCGCCCGGGCGGGCCGTGAGCTGACGGGGGAAGAAGGCGAAGAAGCTGGCCGGGAACTCGTCCGGCTGGGCGTCCACGCTCACCGGCAGGGTGACCGGGCCGCCAGCCGCCTGTCCGCCGGCGCTGGGCGTCCCGTCCTCGTCGTCGTCCCCGCCACATCCCCCCGCCGCCAACGCCACTATGGCCAGCAATGCGATCAGGCGCGTCCGCATGTCCCTCCCCTTCCCGCGTCGGCGGGACCGTACTCCCCGAGGCGGTCCTGTCGCAGATCAGGCCGGCGGCGCTCGCCTAGCATGGGCGGGCCCAGCGCTCGTAGCTCAATGGATAGAGCATCTGACTACGGATCAGAAGGTTGGGGGTTCGAGTCCCTCCGAGCGCGCTGAGAACATCCTGGTCACGGCGTTGCGACGGTGCGGCTATGCCGGCGAGAGCCGCTCCCTTCTACCGGATCTTCTACCGGATCACACGGCACGAGACGGAATGGACGGGCACCGGCTGTACCGCCACGGTCGTGCCGCCCGATCACGCAGCGGTCGTACAGTCGGCAGTGCGACCTGAAGTGGTCCTCGAGAAGCTGCGTGGAGGGCAGCGATGAACGGTGACAGCGTCCGTTGGCCTCACCTGGCGAGGAGGCACGACATCGTCACATGGGCGCAACGCGTCGACGCACCCGCCGACCTGCCTCGCTTGGTTCGCCAGCTTGTCGATCAGACCAACGACCAGGTCGTCGAGCTTCAGATGCGAGCCGACGAAGGCGTTCGGCTACAGGGCTACGACGGGGTCAGTCGCGCACTCCGGGGGTCGCCGTTCGTCCCCGACGGCTTCGCCGTGTGGGAGATGGGCACGAGCGACGACCCGAAGGGGAAGGCCGACGACGACTACTCGAAGCGCACAGCCGACCCGCGCGGAGTCAAGCCAGAGGAGACGACCTTCGTGTTCGTCACGCCGCGCTCGTGGCCGGGGAAGGGCGACTGGGCGAACGAGAAGCGTGAGGAGGGAGCGTGGGCGAACGTCGTCGCACTGGATGTCGACGACATCGATCAAGCATTTGAGAGGGCGCCTGCTGCGCACGTCTGGTTCTCGGAGCTCGTGGGCGTACCTGCGCAGGGTGCGCAGTCGCTGACGCGGTGGTGGGATCGGTTCAGCCAGCTCAGCTCACCGCCGCTCACGCCAGCGCTCGCCCTCGCCGGCCGCGCCGACGCGGCAGCAGCGCTACTGCTGGCTCTCGATGCGCCACCTCAAGTCATTACCGTTTCAGCGCAGGACGAGGAGGAACTGCTGGTCTTCGTGGCGGCGGTCGTCCTCTCGGGGGCCGATCCGGACCGCGTCCGCGCGCTGGACTACAGGAGCATCATCGTCAAGGACGCGTATTCCTTGCAGCGGCTTGAGCACGCGCCCGACTCGCTCGTGCTCGTTCCGTATCACGACGAGTTGCGCCGCGAGGCAAGGCTCGTCAAGGACCACCATGTGGTCCTCCGGACCGATGAAGGCGGCGCGTCGATTGACATCCCGCCGATCGACATCGAGTCGTTCCAGGCGGTTCTCCTTGCCGATGGAGTGCCAGAGCAACGCGCACTTGAACTGGCCCGGCTGGCTCACCGCAGCATCTACGCGTTCCAGCGGGCCACTCCCGTGGCTGACTTGCCTGCACCATCGTGGGTCGACCGCCTGAACTCGCCTGTCGCGAGACGAGCCTGGCTCGTTGGACGATGGGACCAGCGCAGATCTGGTGACACCGACGCCCTCGCCGAGCTGTTCGCCAGGCCTTACGACGCAGCTCAGGAGGAGCTGCTCCCCTTAGCGTCCGGGACCGACCCATTGTTGGTGCGGGTTGGCGAGACCTGGACCGTCACGTCGGTGGACGATGCGTGGCGGTTCGGCCATTCGCGTCTGGATGTCGCAGACCTCACCGCCTATGAGGCGCTGATTCAGGTCGTGCTCGCTTCTGTTGACCCTCGCCTTGAGCTACCGATCGCCGAGCGTTGGATGGCCGGGATCTACGGCAAGACGCCGATCTACTCAGGCGATCTGCGTCGAGGCGTTGCGGAGATGCTGGCGTTGTTCGGGGCGAAGGGTCTCGACGTGTCGGTCGGCGCTGTTGGCATCCAAACGTGGTTGCACGGAGTTCTCCGTCGACTCTTCGCGCGCGCCAACGACGACCTGACCGGGCAACTTTGGGCCTCCCTCACGGACGTATTGCCGATGCTGGCGGAAGCGGCACCCGATGTGTTCTTG
>JBOGHQ010000068.1:0-7673 GCA_050744785.1 Acidimicrobiales bacterium
CGTCAGGTGGAAACGGGCTCGCCAACGGCGGCCGCCGGCGCCGCCGCCTCCCCGCTCTGGCCCCGGCCCCGCGCCCGGGACACCATGTCGGCCAGGGTGAAGGAGTCCAGGTGGGAGCGCATGTGCCGGCCCACCTCGGCCCACACCGCCAGGAGCACGCACTGGCCCTCGTGGTCGCAGGCCCCGTTCTGGTGGGGCTGGCCGAAGTCCCCGGCCACGATGGGGCCGTCCACGGCGCTGACGATCTCGCCCAGCGTGATCTCCGCCGGGTCGCGCGCCAGCACGTAGCCGCCGCCCACGCCCCGCTTGGAGCGCACCAGCCCGGCGCCCTTCAGCGCCAGCAGGATCTGCTCCAGGTAGGGCTGGGGGAGGCCGGTGCGCTCGGCGATGTCGCGTACCGACGTGGGGCCGCCGGCGCCGGCGTGCAGGGCCAGCGACAGCAGGGCCCGGCTGGCGTAGTCGCCCCTGGTGGAGACCTTCACAAGCTCCCATGCTACGGCCGGGCCGGGCTCATGCCGGCGTTCCCGTAGGGTCAATCGCACCCGTGCCCGACCGCGCCCCCCAGCCCGTGGTGCCCGACTACGGCGGCGCCTGCGTCGCCTCCATCGTGCCGGCCCTCCTCTCGTCCGGTCCGGAGGCCAGGGCCTGGATGCCGGCGCCGGTACGGGCCGCCCAGAAGGTGGTGCTGCTGGTGCTCGACGGCCTGGGTTGGGAGCAGCTGCAGGCCCGGACGGCGCTGGCGCCGGTGCTGGCCGGGATGGAGGGCGGCCCGGTGACGTCGGTGGCGCCCACCACCACCTCCACCGCCCTCACCTCCATCAGCACGGGCCTGTCCCCGGCCGAGCACGGCGTGGTGGGCTACCGGCTGCGGGTCGGCCACAACGAGGTGCTCAACGTCCTGCGCTGGCAGGTGGCCGGCGCCGACGGCCGCCGGGCCATCGACCCGGCCGCCTTCCAGCCCCGCCCCGCCTTCGCCGGCACCGCGCCGCCGGTGGTCACCCGGGCCGAGTTCGCCACCACCGGCTTCACCACCGTCCACCTGGCCGGCACCCGCCTGCACGGCTGGCGGGTGCCGTCGTCACTGGCGGTGGAGGTGGACCGCCTGGTCCGGGCCGGCGAGCGCTTCGTCTACGCCTACTACGACGGGATGGACAAGGTCGCCCACGAGCGCGGCTTCGGCCCCTACTACGACGCCGAGCTGGCCTTCACCGACCGCCTGGTCGGCGACCTGCTGGCCGCCCTGCCGTCCGAGGCCGCCCTGGTGGTGACGTCCGACCACGGCCAGGTCCACGTGGGAGCCGGCGGCATGGTCATCGACCCGGCCCTGATGGCCGACGTCGACCTGGTCTCGGGGGAGGGCCGCTTCCGGTGGCTGCACGCCCGCCCGGGCACCGCGGCCCGGCTGGCCGAGGCGGCCCGCCGCCGCTACGGCGAGGTGGCCTGGGTCCGCACCCGGGCCGAGGTCATCGAGGAGGGGTGGCTGGGCGGGCGGCCGGCACCGGAGGCCGAGGCCCGCCTCGGCGACGTGGCCCTCGTGCCCTTCGAGCCGGTGGCCTTCCTGGACAGCGCTGACGTGGGTGAGGTCCGGCTGATCTGCCGGCACGGGTCGCTGACCAGCGCCGAGATGGTGGTGCCCCTGTTGGTGCAACGGGGCACCACGGGGAAGGATGGGGAGATGTCGATGCCCGAAGCCCCGCCCCCGCCCGAGCAGCCCGAGGTGATGGACGGCCCTGACGGCGAGGGCCCTGAAAACCTCCCGGCCACCACCGAATCGGTGGAGCATCCGGCGCGGGTCATGCGCATCGCGTCGATGATCAAGCAGCTCTTGGACGAGGTCCGCCACGCCCCGCTGGACGACCGGGGCCGTGGCCGGCTCCGGGAGATCTACAGGACGTCCGTGCAGGAGCTGGCCGACAGCGTGTCACCCGACCTCCGCGACGAGCTGGCCCGCGTCACCCTGCCCTTCGCCGACGACGACGGGCCGCCCACCGAGCCCGAGCTGCGCATCGCCCAGGCCCAGCTGGTGGGCTGGCTGGACGGGCTCTTCCACGGCATCCAGGCCACCGTGTTCGCCCAGCAGATGGCCCAGCGGGCCCAGGTCGAGGGGCAGCCGCCGCGCCGCCAGCTGCCCCCCGGCGCCGAGGAGCGCATGGGCCCGCCCCGGCCCCCGGGCTACCTGTAGGGCACCCGGGACACCCGAACCCCTGGCACCGGGAGCGCCCGCCGTGGCAGAATGACACCCTTGTAGTTTCTCCACAACCGCCTGTGGACGGTGTGGGGACGAAGAGGAAGGGGTGTGGTCGGTTGGCGGCGTCGTTCTCCCATCTCCACGTCCACACCGAGTTCTCCATGCTCGACGGGGCGGCCCGGACCGGCGAGGTCATCGCCGCCGCCGTGGCCGACGGCCAGCCCGCCATCGGGATCACCGACCACGGCAACATGTACGGCGTCCTGGACTTCTACCGGGAGTGCCGGGCGGCCGGCATCACGCCCGTCATCGGCACCGAGGCCTACATGGCGGGCGAGAGCCGCCACGAGCGGCCGGTCCGGCGGGGCCGCATCGACGACACCGGCGGCGAGGGCGACGAGGGGGAGAAGCTCTACTACCACCTCACCCTGCTGGCCGAGACCACGCCCGGCTACCGCAACCTGCTCAAGCTCTCCAGCGCCGCCTACCTGGAGGGCTACTACTACAAGCCCCGGCTCGACTGGGAGCTGCTGGAGCGGTGGCACGAGGGCATCATCGCCACCACCGGCTGCCTGGGCGGCGTGGTCCTCCAGGCCCTGCTGCGTGGCGACCAGGCCGGCGCCACCCGGCTGGCCGGCCGGCTCCAGGACATCTTCGGCAAGGAAAGCCTGTTCGTCGAGCTGCAGGACCACGGCCTGGCCAAGCAGCACACCACCAACCCCCAGCTGGTCGAGATCGCCAAGGCCATCGGCGCCCCGCTGCTGGCCACCAACGACAGCCACTACACCCTCCGCGAGCACGCCGTGGCCCACGACGCCCTGCTGTGCGTGCAGACGGGCGCGACCCTCGCCGACGAGAAGCGCTTCCGGTTCGAGGGCGACGAGCACTACCTCAAGTCGGCGGCCGAGATGCGGGCCCTGTTCGCCGAGGTCCCCGAGGCGTGCGACAACACGCTGTGGATCGCGGAACGGGCCAGCGTGGAGATCGAGTTCGGCCAGCCCAAGCTGCCTCGCTTCCCCCTGCCGGAGGGGTTCGACGACGACGACGCCTACCTGCGCCACCTGTCCTTCGCCGGCGCCCGGGAACGCTACGGCAACGAGCTGCCGGGCGTGGTCGTCGAACGCCTGGAGAACGAGCTGTCGGTCATCTCCGCCATGGGGTTCTCCGCCTACTTCCTCGTGGTCTGGGACCTCATCCGCTACGCCCGGGAGGGCAGCATCCGCGTCGGTCCCGGTCGAGGGTCGGCGGCCGGCTGTTGTGTGGCCTACTGCCTGCGGATCGTCGACCTCGACCCCATTCGCTACGACCTGCTCTTCGAGCGGTTCCTCAACCCGGGCCGCAAGCAGATGCCCGATATCGACATGGACTTCGACGAGCGCTACCGCGGCGAGATGATCCGCTACGCGGCCGATCGCTACGGGTCGGACCACGTGGCCAACGTGGTCACCTTCTCCACCATCAAGGCCCGGGCCGCGGTGCGCGACGCGGCCAGGGTGCTCGGCTACCCCTACGCCGTCGGCGACAAGGTGGCCAAGGCCATGCCCCCCCTGGTGATGGGACGCGACACCCCGCTGGCCGCCTGCCTGGAGGAGGTCCCCGGCCACGCCGACGGCTACAAGATGGCCGCCGACCTGCGCCTCATGTTCGAGAACGACCCCGACGCCCGCAAGGTCATCGAGGTGGCCCGCGGTCTCGAAGGGCTGCGCCGGCAGGACGGCATCCACGCCGCCGCCGTGGTGATCACCGACGAACCCCTCACGGAGTACCTGCCGATCCAGCGCAAGCCGGAGCCGGGTGGCGAGCCCACCGACGCGCCGATCGTCACCCAGTACGAGATGCACGGCGTGGAGTCGCTGGGCCTGCTCAAGATGGACTTCCTCGGGCTGCGCAACCTGAGCGTGATCGAGCGGTCGCTGGACATCATCGAGGAAACCACCGGCGAGCGGCCCGACATCGATGCCGTCCCCCTCGATGACGACCGCACCCTGGCCATGCTCAGGGAGGGCCGCTCCATCGGCGTGTTCCAGCTGGAGGGCGGCCCCATGCGGGCCCTCATGCGGTCACTGGCCCCAACCTGCTTCGACGACCTGGCCGCCCTGGTGGCCCTGTACCGGCCCGGCCCCATGGCGGCCAACATGCACAACGACTATGCCGACCGGAAGAACGGCCGGAAGCCGGTCACCTACATGCACCCCGATCTGGAGGAGGTGCTAGCCGACACCCAGGGCCTGATGATCTACCAGGAGAAGCTCATGCGGGTGGCCCAGCGCTTCGCCGGCTACTCGGTGGAGGAGGCCGACAACCTCCGCTACGCCTGCGCCAAGAAGCAGCGGGCCCGCATCGTCACCGAGCGGGAGAAGTTCGTTCAGCGCTGCGACGAGGCGGGCTACGGCGCCGACCTGGGCAGCCGCCTCTTCGACGTCATCGAGCCGTTCGCCGACTACGCCTTCCCGAAGGCCCACGCCTACGGTTACGGGCTGATCGCCTACCAGACGGCCTGGCTCAAGGCCAACCACACCGTGGCCTACCTGGCCGCCCTCCTCACCTCCGTCAAGGACGACAAGGACAAGACGGCGGTGTACCTCTCGGAGTGCCGGGCCCTCGGCATCAAGGTGCTGGTGCCCGACGTCAACCTGTCGGGCTCCGACTTCACGGCGCGCGACGACGCCATCCCGTTCGGCCTGTCCGCCATCCGCAACGTGGGCGAGGGCCTGGTCGAGCGCATCGTTGCCGAGCGGGAAGCCAACGGCCCCTTCACCGATTTCTACGACTTCTGCGAGCGGGCCGACCCGATGGTGCTGAACAAGCGCTCGGTGGAATCGCTCGTCAAGGGCGGCGCCTTCGACGCCATGGGCCACCCCCGAAAAGGGCTGTGCCTGGTGTTCGAGCAGGTGATCGACCGCACCCTCGCCCGCCGGCGGGAGCGGGAGCTGGGAGTGATGAGCCTGTTCTCCTTCGAGGGCAGCGGTGACGGTGACGGCGGCGGCAGCACCGGCTTCGATGACAGCCGGGTACCCATCCCCGACACCGAGTTCGACAAGGCACAGCGGCTGGCCTTCGAGAAGGAGATGCTGGGCCTGTACATCAGCGACCACCCTCTGCTGGGCGTGGAGGCGGGCCTGCGCCGCATCGCCGATGCGTCCATCGCCGAGCTGCGCGACCTTCGAGACGGCGAGATCCGGTGCGTGGGCGGCGTGATCACCAACCTGAGCCGCCGCTACACGAAGAAGGGCGACCTCATGGCCACCTTCTTCCTGGAGGACCTGGAGTCGGCCATCGAGTGCTGGGTGTTCCCCCGCACCATGCACGAGTACGGGCACCTGCTGGTGGACGACGCCATCGTCTGCGTCAAGGCCCGGCTCGACCTGCGCGACGACCAGCTCAAGCTCACCTGCCTGGAGCTCACCCGCCCCGAGCTCACCGCCGAGGGCGGCTCCCCGGTGCGCATCGGCTTGCCGCTGAACGGGCTCACCGAGACGCGCGTCGTCCATCTCAAACAGCTGCTGGTGGAGCACCCCGGCTCGTCGCCGGTGTTCCTCCACGTGGGCCAGAAGATCCTCCGCCTCACCGACGACTACCGGGTGAACGACGGCAACGGGCTCATGGCAGCTATTCGCGAACTGCTCGGCCCCAACGCCGTCGTCAGCTGACCTCGGCCGATTCTTCGATCCGGCGGAGAGCCACTAGGATGGGCCCGACACAGCAGCTCTCCTGGGAGATTTGGCAGCATGGCGATCCAGGTCGAGACGAAGGACTGCACGGCGCTCTCGGACGCCGAGATGGGCGAGATGGCCGACATCTGCGCCGATGGGCCGGCCGGCTACGACGTGGGCCTGCTCTCCAAGCAGCGCGAGGCGTGGGTCCTCATCACCCAGGCCCGCGACAACGACAAGCTGTGCGGCTTCTCCTTCTGCACCCTCGAGCGCATCGGCGGCACGCCCTGCTTGCTCATCGGGCTGGCATCCATCAAGCGGGGGGCCAGGCGCGACAGCGTGCTAAAGGCGTTGATGGCCGATCAGTACCGCCGGGCCCTGCTGGCCTTCCCCGACGAGGATGTCCTCGTCGGCACAAAGCTCCTCGATGCCGGCGCCTTCCAGGCCTTCCGCGGTCTCGACGACATCGTCCCCCGCCCCGGCCACAAGGCCACCGGCGAGGAGCGGGCCTGGGGCCGCCGGCTGGCCAAGCGCTTCGGCGCCGAGGGCCGCATCGATGACCGGACCTTCGTCGTCCAGGGCGACGGCGACGTCTGCGGCGCCCTCGACCACGAGTCCCTCAGGGACGACGCCGACCCCGAGGTCGCCGCCTTCTTCGGCCAGCTCGACCGCGACCGGGGCGACTACCTCATCGCCTTCGGCTGGGCCATGGCCGAGGACCTTGCCGCCGGCAAGCTCGGCCGCTGACCCCCCGCCCCGCCCCGCCCTACCCATTCTGGTCCCGAAAACGGTACCGAATCGGTACCGGAATCGGGACCAGTTCAGCTGGCGCTGCGACGGGCCAGGACGACCAGCCGTAGCACTTCGTCGGGCGAGTTCTCGATGAGATCCTCGCTCAGCGGGAGCACCCGGTAGCCGGCCGCCACCAGCGCGGCGGTGCGGCGGTCGTCGCGCCGGCGCTCCAGCACGCCGCCGTGGTACCGGTCGCTGTTGATCTCGAGCACCAGCCGGGCGTCGTCATCCACGAAGTCCACCCGGCCCACCCAGTCCTCTCCGCCGACGTTGACCTGCCGGCGTGGCTCCGGGAGGCCCGCAGCCCGCAGAATCGCCAGGAACCTGAGCTCCAGGCCACTCTCCAGCGCGGGCCGGCCGCGGTTGTCTTCGATCAGCTTGCGGATGACGCCGATCCCGCGGACCCCGCGCCCACCCATCTCCTCGGCCGTTGCCCCGAGCACCTCCCACGTCATGCCGCACCGGACGGCGGCGTGGGCGGTGACCTCCACCCGTCCCGGGTGTTCGGTGGCGGCCATGTCGACCGCCGTCCGGGCCAGTGTGGTGACGGGGATGCCGTCGTGCACGGTCACGTGATGATCGGGGAGGAATCGCGGGTGGTAGACGTGCGCCAGCTCGGTGGGCCGGGCCGAACCATCCCGCGAGCGGCTCACCTCGACCAGGCGCAGGTTGAACCCGCACAGGCCCCACACCGCAGCGGCAGTTCGGTGCGATGCCATCGCTCCCCGCCCTGCATCGAGAACGGCAGCCATGGCCAGTTGGGGTTTCGTGGGCGGCGGGCCCACGAGGCGCAGCACGCGGTCGCTGACCTCCTCCCAGTCCGGAGAGGCGATGCGGCGCCGGGTGGCCCGCCGGCCGTTGCTCTCGTGCGGCAGCTGGTCCCGGCCCACCAGGCCGTGCTGCCGGCGGGCCAACCCTCGCATCAACTGGTCCAGCTCGATGGCGTCCATGCCGGCCCAGGATGCCGAGGCCCTGTGACAGGCTCGATGACGCCGCCACCCCCAGCCGAACTGGTCCCGATATCGGTACCGATCCGGTAC
>JBOGHQ010000069.1:0-6845 GCA_050744785.1 Acidimicrobiales bacterium
GCCGTGGCCGGCGCCGGCCGCCGAGCCGTTCCCCACCAAGATGGTCGACAGCGAGCACATGCTCTTCATCGCCTACACCTCGGGCACCACGGGGCGGCCCAAGGGCACGGTGGCCGTGCACGGGGGATTCGGGGTCAAGGTGGTGGAGGAGGCCGTCTTCCAGTTCGACCTCACGCCGGCCGACACCCTGTTCTGGCTCACCGACATGGGCTGGATCATGGGGCCGTGGGAGGTGGTCGGCACCCTCGGGCCAGGGGCCACCCTGGCCCTCTTCGACGGCGCTCCCGACTGGCCCGGCCCGGACCGGCTGTGGGCCTACCTGGCCCGCCACGCGGTCACCGTGGTGGGGCTCAGCCCCACCTTCATCCGCTCGCTCATGCCGCACGGTGACGCCCCGGTCAAGGAGCAGGACCTGTCCTCCCTCCGGGCTCTGGCGTCCACCGGCGAGCCGTGGAACCTCGACCCCTGGTTCTGGTACTTCGACGTGGTGGGCGGCGGCCGCTGCCCGGTCATCAACGTGTCGGGCGGCACCGAGGTCGGCGCCTGCTTCCTCACGCCCCACCCGGTCGAACCCATCAAGCCCATGTCGCTCGGCGGTCCCGCCCTCGGCATGGCCATGGACGTCTACGACGAGCAGGGCCGGCCAGTGCGGGGCCAGGTCGGGGAGCTGGTGTGCACCAAGCCGTGGCCGGGCATGACGCGTGGCCTGTACAAGGACCCAGACCGCTACCTGGAGACCTATTGGAGCCGGTGGCCCGACGTGTGGGTGCACGGCGACTGGGCCTCGATCGACGCCGACGGCGCCTGGTTCCTCCACGGCCGCAGCGACGACACCATCAAGCTGGCCGGCAAGCGCCTGGGCCCGGCCGAGGTGGAGTCGGCCCTGGTGGCCCATCCCGCCGTGGTGGAGGCGGCCGCGGTGGGCGTGCCCGACGAGCTCAAGGGCGAGGCCCTGTGGTGCTACGTGGTCCTGGTGCCGGGCACCGAGGGGGACGACGCCCTCCGGGCCGCGCTCACCGAGCTGGTGGGAGAACGTCTGGGGCGGCCGTTCCGCCCGTCGGCGGTCCGCTTCGTGGCCGCCCTGCCCAAGACCCGCAACGCCAAGGTCCTGCGCCGGGCCGTCCGCGGCGTGGCCCTCGGCCTCGACCCGGGCGACCTGTCGTCGCTGGAAGACCCCGCCTCCCTGGCCGCCATCGAGGCATGGCGTTGATCCGGTCCCTCCCCATCGAGCTGCGGGGCCGCCGGGTGCTGCTGCGGCCCATGGGGTCGAGCGACTTCGACCAGTGGCGGGAGGTGCGCCGGAGGTGCCGGACCTGGCTCACGCAGTGGGAGCCGCGGGCCGCGCCGGGCCACCCGGACGTGGTGGAGGACGCCCGCGCCTTCGCGGCCCGCTGCATCGCCCGGGACCGGGAGCGCCAGATGGGCACCGGCTACGGCTTCGGCATCTTCGTGGCCAACCGCTTCGCGGGCGAGATCAACCTCAACGGCGTGCAGCGGGGGGCCTTCCAGAACGCCTACGTCGGCTACTGGATCGACCAGGCCATGGCCGGCCAGAGCTACACGCCCGAGGCGGCCGCGGTGTCGTTCCGCTTCGCCTTCGAGGACCTGGAGCTGCACCGGCTCCAGGTGGCCATCATCCCCCGCAACACCGCCAGCCGGCGGGTGGCCGAGAAGCTGGGGCTGCGCAACGAGGGCACGGCCGAGCGCTACCTGGAGATCAACGGGCGCTGGGAGGACCACGTTCGCTACGCCATCACCGCGGAGGAGTGGGCCGAGCGCCGCGACGCCTACCTCCGCGACTGGGTCGTCTGATTCCCAGCGCCGACTCGGGCCACTACCGTCGAGGTGCCGGCCCGGGTGGCGGAACTGGCCAGACGCGGGGGGCTTAAACCCTCCTGGCCCGAAAGGGCCGTGCGGGTTCGAATCCCGCCCCGGGCACCGGCCGGCCACCTGGCGGGGGCCCAGCTCTCTGGATGAAAAGGTCCGGTATCCGGACCAAGAGCTCCAGAGAGTCAACCGCCGGCTGGTTGGCGCCGGCCGACCCAGCGCACCAGGGTGCCGTAGGAGGTCGACCGCACCTCGCGCTGGTGGCCCAGGCGGCCGACGATGTGCAGGCCCCGGCCGCCGGTGCCCTCCGTGGGCGGGGGCACGGCGGGCGGCATGAGGAGGCTGGCGCCGGGCCCGTCGTCGGCCACGTCGACCACGACCGCGTCGGGGTTGACGGCGACGTGGAGGCCGGCCGCCGAACGGGCCGCCCGGGCTGCGTTGGTGACCAGTTCGTTGGCGACCAGCACCACCTCCTCGGCCAGGTCCTCCTCGCAGGGCAGGCGCTCGACGAGCCACGCCTGGAGGTGCCGGCGGGCGAGGGAAACGGCTTCGGGGCCCGGCCTGACGCGCACTGAGAACACCTCGGGTGGGCGGCGCACCACCACGATGGCCAGGTCGTCGCGCTGGCGGCCGCCGCCGAAGGCGAGCACCGACTCCTCCACGGCCCGGGCCATGTCCTCGGCAGGGCGGCCGGCGTGGGAGGCGAGGGTCCTTTCCAACAAACCGTCGGCGAAGGTCCCGTCCGGCGCTCGCGCCTCCTCCACCCCGTCGGTGTAGAGCACCACGGCGTCGCCGGGGCCGAGCACGTCGGTGCGGTCGCTCAGGACCGGGTCGCCGAACAGGCCGAGGGCCGTGCCCGGCTGGCCCAGGCGCTCCAGGGTCCCGTCGGCCCGGACCAGCACAGGGAGGAGGTGGCCGCCGCAGGACATCGTGAGGGTCAGCCCGTCGTCGCGGTGCTGGAGGAAGCCCAGGGCCACCGTGCAGAAGCGCTCGTCGTCGGCGCCGTCGTCGAGGATGGTGCCGTTCAGGGCGTGGAGCACCGCGGAGGGGTCGCTTTCCCGGCGGGACGCGGCCCGCAACGTGTAGCGGGCCAGGGCGGTGAGCGACGAGGCCGGGATGCCCTTGCCGCTGACGTCGCCGATGGCCACGCCCCAGCGCTCGCCGCCGGCCGGGAAGACGTCGTAGAAGTCGCCGCCCACCTCGATGTCGGGCCCGATGGGCCGGTACCGGGCCGCCACCTCGACACCGGGGAGCAGAGGGACGTCCGGCGGCAGCAGGCTCTGCTGGAGGGTGTGGGCGATCTCGGTGCGGGTCTGGTGGGCCCGCCCATTGGCCACCGCCGCCGCCACACGGGCGGCCAGGTCCTCGACGAAGGCCAGGTCGTCGGGACCGTAGGGGCGGTCGGGGGAGCGGGTGGCCAGCGTCACCACGCCGAGGGTCTGGTCGCCGGAGCGGAGGGGCACGGCCATGGCCGACCGCCGGCCCAGGGCGGTGAGGGCGGCGAGGTGGTCCTCGTCCTCCGCCCACGCCGCCAAGTGGTCCTCCACCCGGGGGACGACCAAAGCCTCCGAGCCGGCGACGACCTCCAGCAGCTGGGCCGTGCTCATGCCCCAGGGCCGGCCGGACGGGCGCGAGGTGCCGCCCTCGGCGTGGCGCTCGGCCACGGTGCGCAGCCCGCCGTCCTCCACCAGGTGCACCGAGCAGGAGTCGGCGACGGCGGGCACGGCCAGCCGCACCACCCCGGCCACGGCCGCCTCGTGGTCCAGCGACGACCCCAGGAGCCGGCTGGCCTCGGCGAGGAAGGCCTGCTGGCGGGACCGCCGCCGCTCCGCCTCGTGGAACTGGGCGCGGTCCAGGGCCTGGGCGGCCTGGTGCCCCAGGGTCATCAGGAAGGCCCGGTCCTCCTCGTCGAAGAAGCGAGCGCTCTCCCAGCCCACGGCGATGGCACCGACCGGACGGCCGTCGATGAACAGCGGCAGGGCCGCCAAGGACTCGTTCAGGGCCGGCGAGCCGCGCAGGGCGGGATAGCGCTGGTCGCGGTCGTCCAGGGACGCCAGCAGCACCAGCTCGCCTCGGCGCACGGCTTCGGCGACGGGGAGGGGGTCGTCGACGGCGAAGGTCTGGAAGCGCTCGATGCTGCCCGGCTCGAAGCCGCGGTGGCGGACGATCCGGAGCTGGGTCCCGTCCGGGGTGAGCAGGCACAGGGCCGCGCTGTGAGCCTCCAGGCCGGCCACGCCCTGCCCCACCACCACGGCGGCGACCTCCTCGGCGGTGCGGGCGTCGGCCAGGCCGGCGGTGATGGCCTGGAGCCGGGCCACCCGGTTGGCGGCCCGCTCGGCCTGCCGCCGGGCCACCTGCTCAGCGGCCAGGAGCCGGGCCCGCTCCTCCTCGGCCCGCTTGCGCTCGGTGATGTCGATGACCAGGCCACGGGTGCCGGCCACCTCCCCGTGCTCGTCGAAGTACACCTGGCCCCGCCGCTCGAGCCAGCGCACCTCGCCGTCAGGGCGGATGACCCGGTGCTCTAGCTCGTAGACCCCCCCCTCGGCCACGGCCCGTTCGACCTCGCCGACCACCCAGGCCCGGTCGTCGGGGTGCACGATGGCCACCCACTCCTCGAAGCTGCCCGCCGACGGCTCGGGGGGAAGGCCGTACAGCTCTTGGAGGTTGCGGTCCCGCGTCACCTTGCCGCTGCGCCGGTCCCACACCCAGGTGCCCATGTGGCCGGCGTCCAAGGCCAGGCGCAGCTCCTCCCGGCTCTCCAGGAGGGCTCGCTCGGCCGGGCGCCGCTCGGCGATGTCGAGGACGGCGCCCACGAACCCCGTCGGGCGTCCCGGTCCCGACACTGGGATGCCCCGCTCCAGCACCCAGCGCCAGCTGCCGTCCCGGCGCCAGAGCCGGTACTCCACCTCGAAGGGCTCCGACACCGCCGCCGCCTCCTGGTGGGCCAGCATGCGCCGGGGCCGGTCGTCGGGGTGCACGACCTGCCACCAGCCGGCGCCGACCGCCTCCTCGAGGGGCTGACCGGTGAAGCCCAGCCAGGCCGCGCCCACGAAGGTGCAGGCCCCACCCGGCTCCGCGGTCCACAGCAACACCGGAGCGGGACGGGCGGCCCAGTCGAAGCCGGCCCCGCCGGCAACCCTGCGGCCGTCCTGTCTGTCCGTCACGTGCCCACCAGGCCGACCTGTGCCCTTCACCGCCGCCTTGCCTGTCACCAGGGTAGGTATGCAGGTCCGCAGCGTGGGTTCAAGACCCCAGATCCGAGGCCGCCTCCGGCTCCACCCCCTCGACGGCCGGTTCCTCCACGGGCGGCCGGCCGCGCTCGACACGCCAAGTGCTGAAGGCGGCGGTGGCGGCCGCCAGCCAGGCCAGCCCCAGCACGAAACCGCCCAGCACGTCGGTGATGTAGTGGACCCCGAGGGCGAGCCGGGTGGCGCCGATCACCGCCACCAGCGCCACCGTCGCCAACAGCAGGGGCCGGCGGCGGTGGCGGGGGACGGCCGGCAGCATGGTGAGGAGCAGGGCCCCGTACACCACGGTGGACGACATGGCATGGCCGGAGGGGAAGCTCTTGCCCCGTGCTGTGGCCACGGGCGCATCCAGCGAGGGGCGTTCCCGGTCCACCGCCTCCTTGACGGCGGTGTCGATGAGCCCACCGGCCAGGCTGGTGGCCACCACGAACACGGCCAGCCGCCAGAGGCGCCGGCGCAGGGTGTGCACCACCACCACCCCCGCCGCCAGGGTGAGGAACACGGGGCTGCCCGCGAAGGTGACGACCTGGAGCAGGTCCACCAGTCCGGGCGAGCGGCGCACCCAGTCGTGCACGTGGTTGGCGGCCCAGGTGTCGACATCGGTCAGCGGGCCGTCGCGGACCACCTGGTCGAGCAGGAGACCGAAGGGGACGGCCACGAGCACCACCGCCGCGGCGAACAGGGTGAGGCGCAACCCGTAGCGGGCCTCGGGGTCGAGGCGGCGCCGGACGGCGTCGGGGAGACCGTCCAGGGAGTCGCTCCGGCGGGGCCGGCTAGGGGGGGCCGGGGTTGACGATTTCGGGCGGCTGCCAGAGGGCCCGGTGCACCCGCAGGCCGATGAAGGCGGCCAGCATCCCCAGGAACACGCTGAGGTTCATGAAGAAGTGGAACCACACCGGGTTGACCCAGTGGGTGACCGTGCCCTCCGGGACCTCGCCGCTCGTCTGGATGTACTCGATGAGCCGGACCAGGTGGTCGAACACGTGGTAGCTCTGGACGACGAGGGCGGTACACATGAAGCCCCAGCCCCAGCGCCGCTCGGTGCGCCAGCGCCGGCGCGCCGCGGTGCCGGCCCCGACGACGACGGCGAACAGCCCGTAGAGGAGCAGGAGGTTGGCGCCGAAGTGCACGTACTCGAAGTCCACGCCCCGGAGCAGGGTGTGGGACTCGGAGTGGTGGAGGAGCTGGAGCTGCACCGTCTCGATGGCGTGCTCGAGCTGGTGGAAACCCTGGTAGCAGAGGAGGACGAAGAAGAACCAGGCCGTAAGGGGGCGCACCGGGCTGCGCGGCGTGACCCGCGGGGGGAGCGGCTCCGGCCCGATCCGGTCGATCTCAGGCGTGGTGACGGCGGCGGTCACGCCCTCCTCCCCCGGTCGGCCATCACTCCAGACTGGCACATTCGCGCCACTGTGCCGAACGGAGGGCGGGGTTTTCAGGCGGTCGGCCCGGCCGCGGCCTCCAGGGCCAGGCGGGCCGCCTCCTCCGCGGAGGTGGCGGCCCGTACGCCCCGGATGTCCCACGTGGACAGCCCGATGACGGGCACGCCGGTCTTCAGGGCGAGGGCCACCTCCGACAGGGTGCCGTACCCGCCCGCCACGGCCACCACGGCGCCGGCCGCCCGCACCACCAGGGCGTTGCGGGATTCCCCCAGGCCGGTGGGCAGGGCCACGTCGACCCACGGGTTGGCGGCGGCCCGGTCCAGCCCGGGCAGGATGCCCACCGTGGTGCCGCCCGCCTCCTTGGCCCCCCGGCAGGCGGCCGCCATCACCC
>JBOGHQ010000070.1:0-2149 GCA_050744785.1 Acidimicrobiales bacterium
GGCGGGGCTTGAGGCGGGGCAGGGTGGCCATCTGGGCCCGGCTCTCCACCTGGAACACGCCCACCGAGTCGGCCTCGCAGAGCATGTCGTAGACCTCGTCCTCCTGGGGCAGGGTGGCCAGGTCGACGGTGACGCCGTGGGCGCCGGCGATGAGGTCCACCGCTTCGTGGATGGCGGTGAGCATGCCCAGGCCCAGCAGGTCGAACTTCACCAGCCCCACCGCGGCGCAGTCGTCCTTGTCCCACTGGAGGACGGTGCGCCCCGCCATGCGGCCCCACTCCACCGGCACCACCTCCACCACCGGGCGGTCGCAGATCACCATGCCGCCCGAGTGGATGCCGAGGTGGCGGGGGAAGCCCTGCACCTGGTGGGCCAGCGCCATCACCGGCTCGGGGATGTCATGGTCGCGGGTATGTGAAAGGGGGCCCCAGGCGTCGATCTGCTTGGACCAGGCGTCCTGCTGGCCGGTGGAGTGGCCCAGGGCCTTGGCCATGTCCCGTACCGCCGACCGGGGCCGGTAGGTGATGACGTTGGCCACCTGGGCGGCCCGCTCCCGGCCGTAGCGCTCGTAAACGTACTGGATGGCCTCCTCCCGGCGGTCGGACTCGATGTCGACGTCGATGTCGGGAGGGCCGTCCCGGGCCGGCGACAGGAAGCGCTCGAACAGCAGGCCGAGCGTCACCGCGTCGGCGTTGGTGATGCCGAGGGCGTAGCAGACGGCGCTGTTGGCGGCGCTGCCGCGGCCCTGGCAGTAGATGTCGGAGCGCCGGCAGAACTCGACGATGTCCCAGACGATGAGGAAGTAGCCGGCGAAGCCCAGCTGCTCGATCATGTCCAGCTCGTAGCGGACCTGGGCCCAGGCGCCGGGGACGCGTTCGCGCTCGGGCGGGCCGTAGCGGCGGCGGGCCCCCTCGTCGGTGAGGTGGCGCAGCCAGCTCATCTCGTTGTGGCCCGGGGGCACGGGCCAGTCGGGCAGGCGGGGGGCCACCAGGCGAAGGTCGAAGGCGCACTCGCGGCCGATCTCGGCGGCCCGCTCCACCACGCCGGGGAAACGGGCCATGCGGGCGGCCATCTCCTGGCCCGACCGGAGGTGGGCGGCGCCGGACGGGGGCAGCCACCCGTCCAGCTCGTCCAGTGAGCGGCGGGCCCGCACCGCGGCCAGGGCGGTGGCGAGGGGGCGGCGGGCCGGCGTGGCGTAGTGGACGTTGTTGGTGGCCACCAGGTCCACGCCCGTTCGGACCGCGATCTCGGCCAGGGCGTCGTTGCGGGCCGAGTCCAGCGGGTCGCCGTGGTCCCACAGCTCCACCGCCACGTTGTCCCGGCCGAAGCAGGTGACCAGGTCGGCCAGGGCGCGCGACGCCGCCGTTGGGCCTTGGTCGACAAGGGCTCGGGGCACCCGTCCCTTGCGGCAGCCGGTGAGCACCAACCAGTGGCCGCCGGCAGCCTGGCACAGGGCCGACGTGGAGAACCGGGGCCGGCCCTTCTCCCCGCCAGCCAGCTGGGCCTCGCTGATCACCCGGCACAGCCGCCCGTACCCCTCCGGGTTGCGGGCCAGGACCAGGAGGTGGTCCCCCTCGGGGTCCGCTATCCCCTGTCGTTCGCCCGCCCGGGGCCCCAACGAAGTCCCGAGCGATCCGGAGCGCAGCGGAGGTGAGACCAGGGACCCCGGGCTCCTCGCCGAGGCGGCTGGGGCCCCGCCCGGCGCCGTGGTCTGGGGTTTCGTGAGGCCCAGACTGACCTCCGCGCCGAACACGGTGGGCAGGCCGACGGCGGCGGCTGCTTCGGCGAAGCGCACCACGCCGTACATGCCGTCGTGGTCGGTGAGGGCCAGGGCCTCCAGGCCCAACCGGGCCGCCTCCTCGGCCAGCTCCTCGGCGTGCGACGCCCCGTCGAGGAAGCTGAAGTTGGAGTGGCAGTGCAGCTCGGCGTACGGCACTCCCGCCGTCATGGGCGGCCTCACCATTCATTTGTCAGTAGGGCGCCAACTGCTGGCCGACTACTGGCAAATGAATGGGTGGGGTGGTCAGTCATAGGAGGCTTCCGCCCACCACCGGCCCGCCTCCAGGGCCAGCAGCCACGCCTCTCCCCCGTCGCCGGCGACGACCTGGAACCGGGCCCGCCGGCGGTGGGCAGCCGGGTCCCACCACCG
>JBOGHQ010000071.1:0-2360 GCA_050744785.1 Acidimicrobiales bacterium
GGCGGAAGGCGGGCGAGGCGTCGACCAGGAGACGGGCGGTGGGGCTCTGGGGCGAGGTCGACACCAGGGCGGACGGCCCCTCCTCCACCACCCGCCCCCGGTCGAGCACGACCATGCGGTCGGTCACCTTGCGCACCGAGGCCACGTCGTGGGAGACGAGGACCAGCCCCAGCCCCATCTCCACCTGGCGCTCCCGGAGCACCACGAGGAGCCGGGCCTGCTCGGAGGCGTCGAGCATGGCGGTGGGCTCGTCCGCAACCAGCAGCTTGGGCTCCAGGACGAGGGCTCGTGCCAGGGCGATGCGCTGCAGTTGCCCGCCCGACAGCTCGTGGGTGCGGGCCTGGAGGAAAGAACCGTGGCCGGGCAGGCCCACGCTCTCGAGCGCCTCCGCCACGGCCCGCCGCTGCCCCACGACGTCGCCTTCGCCGGCCACGTCGAGGGGCTCGCGCACCAGCTCCTCCACGGTGAGCCGGGGCGAGAGGGCGTCGGCCGGGTCCTGCATCACCAGCTGCACCCTCCGCCGGCGCGGCCGGTCGGCACCGCGCCACGACTGGGGGAGGGGCTGGCCCTCGAGGAGGACCTGGCCCTCGTCGGCGGCGAGGTGTCCCGACAGGATCCGGGCGAGGGTCGACTTGCCGCTGCCGGACGGACCGACGATCCCCAGGGACTCGCCCTCGCGCAGCCTCATCGAGACCCCGGACAGGGCCCGGACGGCGTGCCGGCCCTTGCCGAAGGTCTTGGACAGTCCGTGGGCCGAGAGGAGGGTCTTCAGCCCTCCGAAGTGACAGAGGACACGGCGGTCGTTGGCCGGCACCAGCTCGGGGGGGCGTTCCGAGCAGACCGGCTCCGCCTGCGTGCAACGGGGGTGGTAGGGGCACCCGCTCGGCACGGCCCGCGGATCGGGCGGCCGGCCGCGGATGGGACGTAGGTCCTTGGTGGTGCTCATCACTGGGTACGCCCCCACCAGGGCCCAGCTGTAGGGGTGGGCCGGCTCGGCGATGACACCAGCCGTCCCGCCCTCCTCCATCACCTGGCCGGCGTAGAAGACCATGATGCGATCGGCCGTCCCCGCCACGTCCGGCAGGTCGTGGGAGATGACAACGAGGGCGAAGCCCCGGGCCTCGGCCAGCCGCCGGATCCGCTCGATCAACTCGTGGCGGGTGGCCGGGTCCAGTCCTGCCGTCGGCTCGTCGAGCACCACCAGCTCGGGGTCGAGGGCCAGCGCCGCGGCCAGGCTGGCCCGCCGCCGCTGCCCACCCGAGAGTTGGTGCGGGTAGCGGTCCAGCAGCGCAGGGTCGAGGAGCACCTCCTCGGCCAGCTCGGCCGCCCTGGCCCGGGCCTCGGCCGCACCCATGCGACCCCTGTCCCGGAGGGGCTCGGCCACCTGCTCGCCGATCTTGACCACCGGATTGAACGGCGCACCCTGGAGGGAGAGCGCCACTGTGGACCACCGCAGCGACCGCAGCGTCGTGTCCGACGCGCCCATGAGCTCGACGCCGTTGACGCGGACGCTGCCCCTGGCCTCAGGGGGCTGGATCAGGCCGGCCAGGCACATGGCGAGGGTGGACTTGCCCGAGCCGCTCTCGCCGACGATGGCCAGTGACTCGCCGCGCTCGAGCGCCAGGCTGACCCCGCGCAGCGCGGCCACCTCGTCGCCGAAGCAGACGGCCAGGTCGGTGACCTCGAGCAGGGGACGCTCAGCTTCCGGTTCCACGTCCCTCCCACCGGCCGCGGCCGCGCCAGTCCCAGGTCCTTGCACCGACACTGGCACAGCCGGACGAGGCTGGGAACAACGCGCCTCCGAAATGGGCCACGGTGGCGGACCTTTTGCCCAGCGGGCGGCTACGGCCGCTGGATGGCGTAGCTCTCGGACGCCATGTTGTTGGTCAGCACCGGGTCACCAGTGGGCGACGACACCATGGCCGCGAGGGTGGCGGTCTGCGGCTTGGACGGGTTCTTGACGAGGAGCGTGACCGTGGTCTGCGCCCCACTGGCCATGCTGCCCAGATCGCAGCTGAGGGCCTTCACCTTGCCCTTCTGCACGATGCAGCTTGCCCCCTGCGCTTCGAGGAACCGGATACCCCGGGTGGGTGTCACAAGCAGGCTGACCTGGGCCGGGTCGGGGCCGTTGTTCCGGACCGTGATGGTGACACTCAGCTCCGAACGCGAGTTCACCGTGGCGGGCAGATCGGCGATGGACACGGCCAGGTCCGCCGAGGCCGCCGCCGCGGTGACGGTGATGGTGACGGTGGCGGTGTCGGTGCCGCCGTTGCCGTCGCTGGCGGTGTAGGTGAACGAGTCGGTGCCGGAGAAGCCGGCCTCGGGCGTGTAGGTGAACGAGCCGTCGGCGTTGAGGGTGA
>JBOGHQ010000072.1:0-5487 GCA_050744785.1 Acidimicrobiales bacterium
CTCGGACGATCATGGCAAAGATGCGGGCTCGCCCTTTGCGCTCCCGGAACGTGGCGCGGGCGACCGTCAGCGTGAGTTTTTGAGGCAGGCGACCCAGACGCCGCTTCACGTAGAGGTGAAAGAACACATTATTGCGTGTCTCGTAATAGTACTTCCACGGAGGGTTACCATGCACCGCGCGCACCTGGGTGTGGTGGACGGTGGCCGCCGGGGCGTGCACGGCCGGATGTCCGGCGCGAGGGATGCGCCAGAAGAGGTACTCGGTATCCTCGGCCCACCAAAACAGCTCCTCCATGGGCAGGCCCACCTGTTCCACGATCTCCCGCGCGATGAGGAATCCGCACCACGCGGGGTAGTGCGTCACGGCGCCGTCCGGCTGCACCCACCGGGGGAAGACGAAGGCCGGACGTCGACGGGACTGCGCCTCCCGAAGGAGGGCCTTCAGGCAGCCCGGTTCCGGGACGCAGTCGTCGTCCATGACCCACGCCCGGGCATGTTCCGAAGAGAGGAAAGCCCCCAGGGCCGCGGCGTGACCCCCGGCGGGTCCACCGTTGGCGACTTGGCGGAGCACGCTCACGCCGCCGTCCAGCCCGGCCTCGCGCAGCACATCGGCGACCGGGCGGACACTCGCGTTGTCAACCACCACGACCGCATCCGGCGGCCGCGTCTGCTGGAGCACCGCTCGGAGGCAGCGCACCAAAGCGTCCGGAGCGTTGTAGGTGAGAATTGTTGCGAGGACCGTCGCCGCCGCCGGTTCGGCCTCTTCGTCACGCGCCCCGGTCACGCCACCAGTTAATCGTACGGGCCTCCCCACATCCTGACCGGGAACGACGCTGGCGTCCTCACCGAGCGCTTCCGGCACCGTGGACGGTGTCGCAGACGCCCCATCCGGGGTTTGACTCCGTATCGGACCAGTCTCACTATGGATGCGATGTTCCCCGTGTGGATGTACTGGGAAAGCGGTGAGGGCAGGCCTCGGCCCGACTATCTCGACCTCTGCTCGCAGACCGTGGGCCGTCACCTCGGCGCTCTTCCTCTCCGGGTCCTCGACGAGTCCACGGTCTTCGAGTGTTACCGGATCTCGACCCCGGTGTCTGGCACAGACTGCCCTCGCCCGTCCAGCGCAGCGACTCTGCCAGAACCCGCCTCCTCCACGACCATGGTGGGCTCTGGCTGGACTTCGACTGCATCGTGGTTGCCGACCTCGCCGGCCTCGTCGAGCACCTCGACCGGAACGAGGTCGTCAGCTGGGCCAGAGAGGCTGTAGGGCGCTTCTACAACAATCTGTTCGCCGCCAGACCGGGTGCCAAGTCCTTGGGGAATGGCTGCAGGCCAAAGACGGGTACTGAAGTCCTCCGACGACTGGACCGCTCTGCCTTGGGCCGCACTCGGTCAGGACCTGACGTCGAGAATGCGTGCACCACGCAGGTCGGGAAGCCGGCTCAGGAGGAACCGATCGAGCTCTGCGTCGTGCTGTGCAGGCACGACGGAAAGGGTACTGGCGCGGTCGCGGCGGAGAATGCCCGGTTGCCGTGACCTACCCGGCGTTGGTGAGCGCCGCCCCGAGCTCCACCCCGGTGACCCCGCCGCACGGGGGCACGCAGACGTTCTCCCCACAGCAGCCGGCCCCGGGGCCCAGCTGGCAGCGGTAGCCGGTCGGGCAGTCGGAGTCCAGGCCGTTCGGGCACCTCACGGCGTCCCTGCACCTGAAGTTGGCCGAGCAGAAGCAGCCGCCCGCCACCTGCACGCAGAAGCAGCGGTCCCCGCAGCCCGGGATCCTTGAACAGCCGGGGCAGTTGGTGCACGCCGGGCTGGCCGCCGCATGCACCCGGCCCAAGCTGGTGACCGCCGGCGCCGCCCACACCAGGGCCGTGCCGGCACCCGCCCGCGCGAGCATAGCCCGCCGGGACATCGCAGCGTCCCAGCCTTGCGCCACCGTCGCCACCCCCTTGGTCCCGGCCACACCCGGGTTGGGCCCAACCTACCAGGCGGGGCCCGGTGCCGCATCGTCCGATCGGCGTATCCGCGCCTACGCTCGAACTTCGGGAAGGGGCCTTGTCGGGCCGGGGAGATGCCGCTACAAAGGATCTCCATGACCACGGCGACGGACGGCTCTGGGTTGTTCGTGCGGGACCACACCCTGCTGTGGCGGCGGGTCGGCGGGCGGCGGCTGGTCGTGCTCAGCCCCTCCGGCGAGCTGCGCGAGCTGGAGGGGAGCGGGCCGGTGCTGTGGGAGCTGCTGGCCGAGCCCGTCGCCTACCAGGAGCTGGTGGCGGTCCTGGGCGAGCTCTTCGGGGAGGCGGCCGCCCGCATCGACGCCGACGTGGCCCCCGTGCTGGCCGAGCTGGAGGCGTCCGGCCTCGTGCGCCGGGTGGCGCCATGAGCGGGCCGGGCGGGCCGGGCCCCACCTCGCGGCCCAGGGTCAAGGCGGGCGCGGCCATGGTCGAGCTCGACGGCGAGGCCGTGGTCTTCGACGACGAGTCCTGCCGCCTGTACCTGCTGAACCCGGTGGCCACCGTGGTGTGGCAGTGCCTCGACGGGACCGCCTCGGTGCCGGAGCTGGCGGCCGAGCTGGCCGGCAGCTTCGGCGCCCCGGTGGCCACCGTGCGGGCCGACGTCGAAGCCCTGGTGGTCGAGCTGGCCGGGGCCGGTCTGCTCGAAGGGTCGGCGATCCCCCCCGAGGAGCGCTATGCTGGCCCGGTCGTTGGAGGGCGGGCAGGGGGGCAGGCGTGAGCAACGAAGTGGACGTGGAGAAGCCGCGGTTCCTCGAGGAGCCGGCCTCCACCTGAACGGACAAGTTGAGCGGCCGCCTGGTCTGGGCGGCCACGAGCACGTTCCGGATCGGCGACCTCCACCTCGGGGTCCGCTCCGGCCACCAGGGCCTCCACGAGTGGCTGCGACGGGCCCTCGCCGCCCACTTGGTGCCCGACGTCGAGGCGCCGGACAACTTCACCCTGCTGGTGGGACAGCGAGGGGACGGGGAGGCGTCCCGGCCGGCCCGGGGCCGGGCCGTCGGCGGTGGGTTCCACTTCCTGTACCGCAGCTCGGCCTCGATGGTCCGCACCCGGGACCCCCACCGGCTGGCTCGCGCCCTGCTGCACCACCTCGACGGCTTCCGGCCCGACGCCGGGGCCGGGCTGCTCCAGCTCTCGGTCAGCGTCCTGGTGGGCGAGGCCGGCGCCGTCCTGGCGCCCGCCTCGCTGCGCGGGTGGCTGGAGGTGGTCGAGCGCCGGCTCAACGCCAGGGGCCTGATCGTCGCCGACCTGCCGTGGGTGGCGGTGGACGCCGACCGGGGCGAGGTGGTGGTCCCCGAGCCCGACCTCCGGGTCGACTGGTCGGCCTTCGACGACCTCGAGGAGGTGGTGGCGACTCCTCGGCGCACCGAGGCCGTCGTGCAGCCAGGCCGCTACCCGATCGTGGGCTGGGGGCTCCAGACCGAGGCGGACGGCGCCGGCACCCTGCGGCCGGCGCTGGCCGTGGCGCGCGCCGCTCCGAGCGTCATCAACGTCGCCGAGCTGGGCGGCCAGGGGGTGCTGGACCAGGTGGCCGGGCTGGTGCGCCGGGTGCGCCCGGCCGGCGTCCACTGGGAGAAGCCGGCCCAGATGGTGGGACCGCTCGCCGCCCTGGCGTCGTAGGGCGACGGCGCCCGGCCGTTCAGGCCCGCTTCTCCAGCAGCCCCAGCTTTCCGGCGACCACCTTCGACGGCAGCCCGATCGAGCCGGCGAAGGTGGTGTAGGCCTCGAAGGCGCCGTCGAACATTCCACCGGTGCAGTCATCCACGACGATGACCCCGCCCGGCGCCAGCTGGGCCCACAGGCCCCGGAGCGACGCCAGGACGGGCCGGTACAGGTCGACGTCGACGAGCGCCCAGGACACGGGGCCGAGGGCCGCACAGTCGAACTCGGCGGCGTCGGCCTCGTGCGCCGTCACCCGCCGGATCCCGTTCACCTCCATGGTCGTGTCGAACCACCGCCGGCTGTTGACCCGGAAGGCACCGAAGTCGTCGGCCCCGTGGCCGCGCTGGCGTCGCTCGAACTCCACGTCGCCGGCCTCGAAGCCCGAGAAGGTGTCGACCACGTGGTACGGCTTGGCGGTCCCGAGGTCGTCGAGGTGGCGGTTGAGGAACACGGTGGTGTGCCCGAAGGCGCAACCCACCTCGACCAGGGCGCCGGGCACGTCCTTGGTATCGGTCACCGTCTGGCACAGCACGCTCAGCTGGGCCGGGGTGAACATGAACTCGTACCGGAAGAAGACCCAGTTGCGCAGGCGCGTGCGGGCGGCGATCTCCTTGCCCGCAGCAGCCATCGTCAAGCGATCTCGCCAGTGCATCGACCGTCCCGTCGCGCCATCGGCCGGCGCCGAGGATAGTGCCGGCCTGGGCCGCGGGGACCGGCCAGCTGACCGGGCCGGGTCAGGTGCCGGTGACCTTGAGGTTGTCGAGGGCCCAGCCGGCGAAGCCGTTGGCGTTGGCGTCCATGCTGTCGAAGAACCAGCGCAGCTGCACGGTGGTGCCCACGTACGGGGCCAGGTCGTAGCTCTGGCTGGCCCAGCCGGCCTGGGCCGGGCTGCGGCTGTCCCACTGCTGGAGCGTGGTCCAGCTGGCCCCGCCGTTGGTCGACACCTGCACCCGCATGACGTCGAAGGCGCCGGCCGCGTAGACCTCCACCTGGCGGCGGTGGTCGAAGCTCAGCGAGGCCGAGGTGAGGCCCGAGAGGTCGACCCCCACCTGCGCCGAGCCGGTGGTGCGGGCCCCGGTGGCATAGGTGCAGGTGGCGTCCCGGTAGTAGCCCAGCTGGTTGGGCGGCGACGGCGGGGTGGCGCACGCCGCGCTCGGGTGCCAGAGACCGCCCAGGGTGAACCCGTCGGCCACGCCGTCGTCGAGGTCCTCGGACAGCCGGGCCGCCTGGCCCACCGTGACCGGCCGGGAGGTGGCACCGGTGGCGCCGCCGTTGTCGGTGACGGTGAGGGTCACGGTGTAGGTGCCCGGCCCGTCGTAGGCGTGGCTGGCCGTCGGTCCCGACGAGTCGGGCGACCCGTCGCCCCAGGACCACACGTAGCCGGCGATGGTGCCGTCGGGGTCGGTGGAGGCGCTGCCGTCGACGTCGACCACCAGGCCGGCCCCCGTGGCCGAGAAGGCGGCCGTGGGCGGGAGGTTGGCGGCCACGTCGACCCGGACGGTGTCGTCGGCCGTGGCCCCGTCGTCGTCGGTGACGGTGAGGACGATGCTGTGGGCTCCCACGGCCAGGTCCACCGTGGGGGTGGGGCCGGTGGCGATGAGGCTGCCGCCCTCCCGCCACTCGTAGGAGACCACCGTGCCGTCCGGGTCGGTGGAGGCGCTGCCGTCGAGGCCCACGGGCTCGGCTCCGCTCCCATCCGCGTCGGCGGCCGCCAGGTCGGGCCCGGCGTTGGCGACCGGTGGCCGGTTGGCCGGCGGGAGGTCCGGCGTGCCGGTGACGGCGATGTCGTCGAGGGCCCAGCCGGCGAAGC
>JBOGHQ010000073.1:0-3095 GCA_050744785.1 Acidimicrobiales bacterium
GCCGTGGCCGCTCCCGACGCGCCGGCGTCCATGGCCTCCATGGCGTCCGTGCCGACGTGAACGGCATCCTCCTCGACATCCTGCTGGTCCTGGTGGCGGCCAAGCTGGCCGCCGAGGTGGCCGAGCGTATGGGGGTGCCGGCCGTGGTGGGGGAGATCCTCGCCGCGGGCACGCGACCGGGACAACGGAGTCACCAGCGCGAAGCCCCCTCGTACGGCCGGCTTGGAGGACTTGGCCAACTCGCAGGAGGAACACCTGCGATGGTGAAGGTCAGCGAGGTCGAGCTCTAACCGTCGACCGGCCGTCCGCCACCCTCGCCCCGGTCGCCCAGCAACTGCTCGGATGCCGGGGCGAGGTCGCGTCCCAGTTCGAACAGCCACGGCACCCCGGTGGGGATCTCCAGCTGCGGGATCTCGTCGTCGGGGACGCGCTTGAGGTGCTTGACCAGGGCCCGCAGGCTGTTGCCGTGGGCGGCGACCAGCACACACCTCCCGGCCAGGAGGTCGACGGCTATGGCGTCGTACCAGTAGGGGAGCATGCGGGCGACCACGTCGCGCAGGCACTCGGCGGAGGGCAGCACGTCGGCCGGCAGGTCCCGGTAGCGGCCCAGGTGCCGGGGGTGGCGGGGGTCGTCGGGGCGGATCGGCGGCGGGGGAACGTCGTAGCTGCGCCGCCACAGGTGGACCTGGTCGGCGCCGTGGAGCTCGGCCGTCTCCGCCTTGTTCCGGGTCTCGAGGTCACCGTAGTGGCGCTCGTTG
Source organism: Acidimicrobiales bacterium (assembly GCA_050744785.1). GTDB lineage: Bacteria > Actinomycetota > Acidimicrobiia > Acidimicrobiales > JBOGHQ01. Next base: position 759 of record JBOGHQ010000073.1, read on the forward strand.
AGGCGCCAGTGGCGTCGCACCGGCACCCACTGCCGGTCCATCTCGGTCAAGGCCAGGTTGGCGGTGGCGATGGCCCGGTCCTGGAGCGAGGTATGCACGACCTCGACGTCGACGCCGGCCTCGGCCATGAGCTGGCCGGCCCGGATGGCCTCGTCCACCCCCAGGGGCGACAGGCCGCACTCCTGCCAGCCGGTGAAGATGTTCTTGAGGTTCCAGGTGCTCTGGCCATGGCGGAGCAGCACGAGGCGGGGCACCGGGGCACGGTAGCCGCGAACCGGGCCCCCGATCTCGGCTGCGGGGCAGCGCCTTGACAATTGGGCGCTCAACTTTGCTAGAGTTCGATTGTCACGTAGAGCCAATCAACAGTTCGGAGGCAGCTCCATGCCCAAGGCCGTCGGGATCGACCTCGGCACCACCAACTCCGTCGTCAGCGTCCTCGAGGCGGGTGAGCCCGTCGTCATTCCCAACGCCGAGGGGAACCGCACCACCCCTTCCGTGGTCGGCTTCTCCAAGTCCGGCGAGGTCCTGGTGGGCGAGGTCGCCAAGCGCCAGGCCATCACCAACCCAGACCGCACCATTCGCTCGGTCAAGCGCCAGATGGGCACGAACTGGAAGATCGACATCGACGGGAAGCGCTACACGGCCCAGGAGATCTCGGCCCGCATCCTGCAGAAGCTGAAGCGGGACGCCGAGTCGTACCTGGGCGACACCGTCACGCAGGCCATCGTCACCGTCCCGGCCTACTTCAACGACGCCCAGCGCACCGCCACCAAGGAGGCGGGCCAGATCGCCGGCCTCGAGGTGCTGCGCATCATCAACGAGCCCACCGCGGCCGCCCTGGCCTACGGCATGGACAAGGAGGGCGCCGAGCAGACCATCCTCGTGTTCGACCTGGGCGGTGGCACCTTCGACGTGTCGGTGCTGGAGATCGGCGAGGGTGTCTTCGAGGTCAAGTCCACCCACGGCGACACCCACCTCGGTGGCGACGACTGGGACCAGAAGGTCATCGACTTCCTGGTCAAGAGCTTCAAGGACACCGAGGGTGTCGACCTGGCCAAGGACAACATGGCCCTGCAGCGCCTCAAGGAGGCGGCCGAGAAGGCCAAGATGGAGCTGTCGAACGTGCAGGAGACCACCGTCAACCTGCCCTTCATCACCGCCACCAGCGAGGGCCCCAAGCACCTCGACGTGAAGCTCACCCGGGCCAAGTTCCAAGAGCTCACCGCCGACCTGGTGCAGCGCTGCCGGGGCCCCTTCGAGCAGGCCATCAAGGACGCCGGCCTCACCAAGGGCGACATCCAGCACGTGATCCTGGTGGGCGGATCCACCCGCATGCCGGCCATCGTCGACCTGGTGAAGTCCCTCACCGGCAAGGACGCCCACCGCGGCGTGAACCCCGACGAGGTGGTGGCGGTGGGCGCCGCCGTGCAAGCCGGCGTGCTGAAGGGCGACGTCAAGGACATCCTGCTGCTCGACGTCACGCCCCTCTCGCTGGGCATCGAGACCAAGGGGGGCATCATGACCCGCCTCATCGAGCGCAACACCACCATCCCCACCAAGCGCTCGGAGGTGTTCACCACCGCTGAGGACATGCAGCCGTCGGTGGAGATCCATGTCCTGCAGGGCGAGCGGGAGATGGCCGCCTACAACAAGACGCTGGGCAAGTTCCAGCTCGTCGACCTGCCGCCCGCGCCCCGCGGCGTCCCCCAGATCGAGGTCACCTTCGACATCGACGCCAACGGGATCGTCCACGTCTCCGCCAAGGACCGGGCCACCGCCAAGCAGCAGTCCATGACCATCACGGGCCAGTCCTCGCTCAACAGGGACGACATCGAGCGCATGGTGCGCGACGCCGAGGCCCACGCCGAGGAGGACCGCCAGCGGCGCGAGGAGGCCGAGGTCCGCAACAACGCCGAGACCCTCATCCACCAGACCGAGAAGTTGCTGCGGGACCAGGGCGACAAGCTGGTCGGCGACGAGCGCAACAACACCGAGTCGGCGGTCAAGGAGCTCAAGGCCGCCCTGCAGGGCAACGACACCGAGGCCGTGCGGCGGGCCAGCGACGCTCTCATGCACGCCAGCCAGGCCTTCGCCCAGCGGCTGTACGAGCAGGCCGCCCAGGAGCGGGCCGCGGCGGAGGGGACGCCCGGTCCCGATGGTGCCGCCGGCGGCGGTGGCTTCGACGACGTCGTCGACGCCGAGATCGTGGACGAAGGCAGGTAGGCCGTGCCCGGACCGGGTCACCCAGGGCACTTCCCGAAGCCGCCGGGTTGGGTCGACAACCCCGGCGCGCCGCGCCAGCCGGCGGGGGGCGGCGAGCGCCGCCCCGGCCGGGCC
>JBOGHQ010000074.1:0-6318 GCA_050744785.1 Acidimicrobiales bacterium
GCCCAGGACCACGACGGCGCCCTCGCCCAGGAGGGCGGCCGCCTCGCTGATGGCGGCGGCCGGCACGCCGGCCACCTCGCCCCGCTTCGTCCCGCCGTTGACGAGGGCGGCGGCAAGGGCGCCCGCCTCGCCGGGGCGATAGGCGAGCGTGGCCCGGCAGTAGCGCGACATCCCGGTTCTCTGCGGTGAGAGCTCCACCACGGGCACGCCGTTCCCGGCCGCCTCCCGCAGGCGCAGGTACAGGACGGGCAGCTCCTCCTTGAGGTCGGGGGCGAGCAGCAGCACGGCCGGCGCCCGGCAGGCGTCGTCGATGGTGGCCCTGGGCAGCCCGAGGACCACGTCGGCGGGCAGGCCGTCGCCCAGCTGGGCGTCGACGTTGTCGGTGCGCAGCACCCCCTTGGCCAGCTTGGCCCAGGCGTAGGCGTCCTCGTTGGCCAGGCGGGCCCCGCCGAGGACGGCCAGCGCCCCTGGCCCGTGGACCGACTGGGCCGACTGCAGGCCCTTGGCGGCGGCGGACAGCGCCTCGCCCCACGACGCCTCGACCAGCTCCTCGCCCTTGCGCACGAGCGGGGCGGGCAGCCGCTGCTTGCTGTTGACGTACTCGTAGCTGAACCGGCCCGGGTCGCACAGCCAGCCGTGGTTCACCGGGTCGCTGTCCACCCCCAGGTAGCGGGTCAGCTCGTTGGACGACGACTGGACGGCGATGCGGCACCCCACCGCGCACAGGGTGCAGGTGCTCTCCACCTGCTCCAGGTCCCAGGGCCGGGCCTTGAACCAGTAGGGCTTGGCCAGCAGGGCGCCCACCGGGCAGATCTGCACGGTGTTGCCGGAGAAGTAGGAGGCGAAGGGCTGGTCGGGGAAGGTGTTGACCTCGATGTGGTCGCCCCGGCCCACGAACTCGATGAGGGGGTCGCCGGCCACCTCGTCGGCGAAGCGGGTGCACCGGTCGCACTGGATGCAGCGCTCCCGGTCGATCAGCACCAGGTCGGAGAGGGGGATGGGCTTGGCCCAGTGCCGCTTCTCCTCCACGAAGCGCGTCTCCCCGGGGCCGAAGGCGAGGGTCTGGTCCTGGAGCGGGCACTCGCCGCCCTTGTCGCACACCGGGCAGTCGAGCGGGTGGTTGACCAGGAGGAACTCCAGCACGCCGTCCTGGGCCTTCTTCACCTTGGGCGAGTTGGTGATCACCTCCTGCTCGTCGGCCACCGGCACGAAGCAGGCCGGTGCCAGGGAGAAGCCGCGGGGCCCCTTGATCTCCACCAGGCACATGCGGCACATGCCGACCGGCCGCATGCGGGGGTGGTAGCAGAAGCGGGGGATGTAGACGCCGTTGCGCTCGGCGGCGGCGATCACCATCTCGCCCGGCCTGGCCTCCATGGGCTGGCCGTCGACGGTGATGGTGACGGTTTCGGGCTTCTGCTCGGTCTGCTCAGCCATACGGGCAGGCGCCCTCTTTGATGTGGGTGAGGAACTCGTCGCGGAACATGCGGATGCCAGACGTGATGGACGACGGGATGGACGGTCCCAGCACGCAGATGGTGGTCTGCTGCGGTGGCCAGGACAGGCCGGGGGCGATGTTGTCACACACGTCGAGGAGGAGGTCGAGATCCTCCTCCCGGCCGGCTCCGTCCTCGATGCGCTTCATGATCTTGTCGACCCAGCCGCTCCCCTCCCGGCAGGGGGTGCACTGGCCGCACGACTCACGGTGGAAGAACCGGGTGATCCGCCAGGCGGCCCGCACCATGCAGGTGGTGTGGTCCATGGCGATCACCGACCCCGAGCCGAGCATGGAGCCGGCCTTGCCCACCGCGTCCTGGTCCAGCGGCAGGTCCACCTGGTCGGGCCCGAACCACGGGGAGGACGCCCCGCCCGGGATGAAGGCCTTGAGCTCGTTGCCGTTGCGGATGCCGCCGCCCAGGCGAGGGTCCTCCATGAGGTCGCGGAAGCTGACCTTGTGCATCTCGACCTCGTAGTTGCCGGGCCGGTTGACGTGCCCCGACAGGGAGAAGATGCGGGTGCCGGCCGAGCGGCCCTCGCCCAGGGCGGCGAAGGCGGCCCCGGTGTTCAGCACGATCCACGGCAGGTTGGACACCGTCTCCACGTTGTTGACGATGGTGGGCTTGCCGTAGAGCCCGATGGCGGCCGGGAAGAAGGGGGGCTTGATCCGGGGAAAGCCGCGCTTGCCCTCCAGGCTCTCGATGAGGGCGGTCTCCTCGCCGCACATGTAGGCGCCGGCACCGGGGTGGACCACAACGTCGATGGAGAACCCGGAGCCGAAGATGTCGGGGCCCACCGCGCCGTACTGGTAGGCCTCGTTGAGGGCGGCCGTCATCCGCTCCAGTCCGAGGGCGAACTCGCCCCGCACGTAGATGAAGGCCTGGGCCGCGCCCACCGCGTAGGCGCAGATGAGCGTGCCCTCGATGATCTGGTGCGGATCGTTCTCGATCAGCATGTGGTCCTTGAACGTGGCCGGCTCGCTCTCGTCGCCGTTCACCACCACGTAAGCGGGCCGGGGCTTGCCGAGCATGGACCACTTCTTGCCCGCCTCGAAGCCGGCCCCGCCCCGGCCCAGCAGGCTGGAGGTGAGCACCTGCTCGGTGAGCTCCTCGGGCTTCATGGTGAGGGCCTTGCGCAGCCCGTCGTAGCCGCCGTGCTCGAGGTAGGTGCCCAGGGCCCACGACCGGGGGATGCCGATGCGGCGGGTGACGATGGGGGCGGCGTCGGTGACGGGCATCAGGTGCCGGGCCTTTGCGGGCGGGCGCCCTCGGTGGAGGGGGGGACCTGGGACTTCGACGCCTCGGTGCCGGCGGTGAGGCCGACGGTGCGGCGCACCCGGCACAGCGTGCCGTGGGGCGGGACCTCGTCGGCCAGCTGCCCGGCCCGCAGGTCGTCGATGAGGGCGTCGAAGCGCTCGGGGGTGATGTCGCCGAAGAAGCGCCAGTTCACCGTGAGGCAGGGTGCGTTGCCGCACAGGGCCAGGCACTCCACCTCCTCGAGGGTGAACAGATCGTCGGAGGTGGTGTTGCCGGGTCGGACGCCCAGGCTGGACTCGGCGTGCTGGAGCAGCTCGTAGCCGCCCATCAGCAGGCAGGCGATGTTGGTGCAGACCGACACCAGGTAGCGGCCCACCGGCTCGGTGAACAGCATGTCGTAGAAGGTGGCCGTGCCGTAGACCTCGGCTGGGGTGAGGCCGAGCAGCTCGGCCACGTGGGCGATGCCGTCCGGGGTGAGCCAGCCCTCCTGCTCCTGGGCGATGTGGAGCATGGGGATCAGGGCCGACCGGGACTCGGGGTAGAGCCAGATCAGCTCCTTGGCCCGCTTCTCGTTCTCGGGGGTGAGCCGGGCCATCAGCGGTCCACCCCGCCCATCACCGGGTCGATGGAGGAGATGACGGCCACCGCGTCGGCCACGAAGCCGCCCTTGAGCATGACGGGCAGGGACTGGAGGTTGGCAAAGGACGGGTCGCGCATGTGGAACCGGTAGGGCTTGGCCGAGCCGTCCGACACCAGATAGCCGCCCATCTCGCCACGGGGGGACTCCACCGCCACGTAGACCTCGCCGGCCGGGACCTTGAACCCCTCGGTGAACAGCTTGAAGTGGTGGATGAGGGCCTCCATCGACTCGTCGATCCTGGCTCGCGGTGGCGGGGTGAGCTTCTTGTCCTGCACCCGGTAGTCGCCGGGCGGGACGCGGTCGGCGATCTGGCGGACGAGCCGGATGGACTCCCGCATCTCGTTGAGCCGCACCGCGTAGCGGTCGAAGGCGTCGCCGTATGTGCCCACCACCACGTCGAACTCGAGCTGGTCGTAGAACATGTACGGCATGTCCCGGCGGAGGTCCCAGTCGAAGCCGGTGGCCCGCAGCACCGGGCCCGAGGCGGACAGGGCCAGGGCCTGCTCGGTGGTGATGACCCCCACGCCCTGGGTGCGCTCCTGGAAGATGGGCTGGCCGGTGAGCAGCCGGTCGTACTCGTCCAGACGGGGGGCGACGGTGTCGCAGATCGACAGCACCTCGTCCCGCCAGCCGTCGGGGAGATCGGCGGCCAGCCCGCCGGGGCGGATGTAGTTGTAGTTCATGCGCAGGCCGGTGCAGCGCTCGAAGAACGACAGCACCAGCTCCCGCTCCCGCCAGCCGTACAGCATCATCGAGATGGCGCCCACGTCCATGCCGTTGGTGGCCATGAACAGCAGGTGGGACGAGATGCGGTTCAGCTCCATGAGCAGCATGCGCATCCAGGTGGCCCGCTCGGGCAGCTCCACGTCGAGCAGCCGCTCGACGGCCACCGAGAACACCGTCTCGCCGAAGAAGTTGGCCAGGTAGTCCATCCGGGTGACGTTGGTGCACCCCTGGATGTACATCAGCTCTTCCTGGGTCTTCTCCATGCCGGTGTGGAGGTAGCCCACCACCGGCTTCGACCGCAGCACCGTCTCGCCCTCCAGCTCGAGCATGACCCGCAGGACCCCGTGGGTGCTGGGGTGCTGGGGCCCCATGTTGATGATCATGGTGTCGTCGTCGGTGACCTCGACGTTGGTGTCGCCGGCGTCGAGGGTGGGCCCCTCCGGCAGGCGGAGCACGGCGCCCTCCTCGCGGAGCAGCTCCATGGCCTCGGTGGCGCCACGGGAGGCCAGCTCCTGGCCGCCCTCGGAGGTCTCGACGATCCGCTTCATGGCCGGCTGGGCTCGGTCACCGCGACGCGGGTGCAGCCTTGAACTGCACGGGGACGCGGCCGGTGGCGTAGTCCTTGCGCAGGGGGTGTCCCTCCCAGTCCTCGGGCATGAGGATCCGGGTGAGGTCGGGGTGGCCGTCGAAGCGGATCCCCATGAGGTCGAAGGCCTCCCGCTCGAAGGCCTCGGTGCCGGGGTGGAGGGGGAAGAGCGAGGCCACGGTGGGGTCGGCGCCGGGCACCTGCACCCGTACCCGCACCCGCTGGCGGGCCGTGGTGGAGACCAGGTTCACGACGACCTCGAAGCGCTCCGGCGCCACGCCGTCGGGCAGGCTCCGGCGGGCGGCGTGGGCCAGGTAGTCCACCGCGCACAGGTCGACGCAGGCGTCGAAGCCGTCCTCCTTGAGGGCGGCCACCAGGCCGGCGTAGGCCTCTCGGGAGGGGTGGGCGACCCTCTGGCCCGCCGACCAGCTCACCGCAGCGCCGTGGAGCAGTTCGGGAGGCGGAGGGGCCGCCGCCTCGGCCGCATCGGCCGCTTCAGCGGCCTCGGTGTCGCTCATCTGGGCGTGCCGACGGCCACGTTGGGGCGCTCGGCACCGGCCCGGTCGGGCAGCACCATCCCGGCCCCGGCGCCGCTGCTGGTGCGGCGGCGGGTGATCTCCCCGGTCCGGATCTTCTCGTGCAGGGTGAGGATGGCGTGCAGCAGGGTCTCCGGCCCGGGCGGGCAGCCCGGCGCGTACACGTCCACCGGGACCACTTGGTCCACGCCCTGGACGATGGCGTAGTTGTTGAACATCCCGCCGGTGGAGGCGCACACGCCCATGGAGATGACCCACTTGGGCTCCACCATCTGGTCGTAGACCTGGCGCAGCACCGGGGCCATCTTCTGCGACACCCGGCCGGCCACGATCATGAGGTCGGCCTGGCGGGGGGAGCCCCGGAAGACCTCCATGCCGAAGCGTGCGATGTCGAAGTGGGCCGCGCCCGTGGCCATCATCTCGATGGCGCAGCAGGCCAGCCCGAAGGTGGCCGGCCACACGCTGTTGCGGCGGGCCCACTTGACCACGTCCTCCAGGCGGCCGGTGAGGAAGTTGTGGCTGAGGTCCTCCAGGCCAGCCACCGCTACGCCGCCTCCGCCTTCCTCGTGATGCGCCGCACCGACTGCTCGGTGGTTCGTCCCGGCGCCATGGTGCGGCGGAGCTTGGCCGGCCCCCAGTCGAGGGCGCCGGCGCTTAACAGGTACAGGAACGACACGAACACGGCGATGGCGAACACGATCATCTCCAGCAGCCCGAACAGGCCCAGCTGGCCCGAGATCACCGCCCACGGGTAGAGGAAGACGATCTCGATGTCGAAGATGATGAAGATCATGGCGATCAGGTAGAAGCGCACCGGGAACCGCTCGGGCGGCTCGGACTGCGGGACGATCCCGCACTCGTAGGGCGCCGCCTTGGCCGCGGTGGGCTTCCTGGGGGCGAAGAGGGCCGAGGCGACGAAGGAGCCTGCGGCGAAGAGCGTGGCCAGCACCATCAGCATCAGGATGGGCAGGTAGTCACTCACGGACCTCGGCGCCTCCGATCGTCGCTCGGAGGACCGAGGCTAGCCCGTGGTGCCCCCCGGCGCGCATTCTGGTCCCGGGAACGGGGCCGTTTCGGCCC
>JBOGHQ010000075.1:0-3775 GCA_050744785.1 Acidimicrobiales bacterium
GGCCCGGTCCAGATGGGCGTCGATGGCGTCGGCAAGGCGCTCGAAGGTCGGTTCCAGGCCGGTCGCGACCCGGCCCGTGAAGGCGGTGAGGACGGCGTCGTCCTCGAAGAGCCCGTGGAGGTAGGTAACGAGCACGGGCCCGTTCACGAACCCGAAACCGGTCACCGGCCCGGCCCGGCCCCTCGACGTGGTCGCGGTCGGCCATGGCTTGTGTCAAAAATCGCCCCGCCGGGGCGGAAGTGACCGCGGGTCGATGAACCTGGCGCCCGGCGCGGCGAGCAGGTGTTCGACGGCGGTTCACCGTCCAGCATGGTCCCGCTTCCATCGCCGCCACCTGAGTTGGTCACCATGGCGCGCGTGGTGGTTCAGGCGCGAGGTCCCGGGGGGTCGTGATGGACGGGGGACGTTCGGCCACCCGCCGGCCCGGACGGTCCCTCTGGATCACCAGCTTCGTCCCGCTCGGCCTGCTCACCGCAGCCTCGTGGGTCGGGACGCTGTCGGCGCCGGCCCTGGCCGCCAGCCATCCGCTGCTCCTGATGGGCTTGAGCACCCGCCTGCCGTTCCTCCTGGTGGCCGCGGCCACGGTCCCGGCGCCGGCCTACTTCGTGGTCGGGCTGGCCCGCATGGTGGCCGGCGACCCGTGCCACTACCTGCTCGGGAGGCGGGGGGGCGATTACGTCTCGCGACAAGCGGCCCCGCGCTGGCCACTGGCCGACCGGTCGTTGGCGCGGGTGCAGGAGGCCCTCCGCTCGCACGGGTGGGTCGTCATCGCCCTCCGTCCCACCGGCCATGTGCTGTTCGGTGCTGGTGCGGCCGGCCTCCGGCCCCGTCACGTGGCCGTCGCCGATGTGGCTGGCACGGTCGCGTACCTCGGCGTCGTCTGGGTCACCGCCCAGGCGGCGACCCACTCATTGGTCGAGCCCGGCCTGGCCCTGTGGATTGGCCTCCTCCTCTCCGTTGCCGTCATCGGGTCGGCAGCCGCCTACCGGCGGCTCCGGGCCGCCAATCGTTCGCCCGACCTTCGGCAAGCGGCGGCGTGACGGTCACCTGGGCGACACCCGGCGCTCGTACGGTGCGGGCATGCGCATCCTCGTGACCAACGACGACGGCGTCGCCTCGCCGGGGCTCCACGCGCTCGCCCGGGCCGCCGTCGACTTCCCGGCCGAGGTGATGGTGGTCGCCCCGCGCCACGACCAGAGCGGGAGCGGCGCTGCCGTCGGTCCCTTGGATCTCCCCGGGAAGGTGGTCTTCGAGGCCAGGGATCTGGCCGGGCTGGCGGCCGTGGCGGCATATTGCGTCGACTGCCCGCCCGCCCTCGGCGTCCTCAGCGCCGGCCTCGGCGGCTACGGCGTCTGCCCGGACCTGGTCCTGTCCGGTGTCAACGCCGGCCTCAACCTCGGTACGGCCGTGCTGCACTCGGGGACGGTGGGCGCCGCCCTCACCGCGGCCAACCTCGGGCTCCCGGCCGTGGCCGTGAGCCTCGCCGCCAGCGACCGGCCCCACTGGGACACCGCGGCGGCCATCGGCCTGGCCGCTGCCCACTGGCTGGGCGCCACCGGGCTGGCCGTCGCCCTCAACGTCAACGTGCCGGACGTGGGGCGCGACGGGCTGGCTGGGGTCCGGGTGGCCCACCTGAGCCGCTTCGGCAGCGTGCGGACGGCCCTGACGCTCACCGATGACGCCGTCCGCGATGACCCTGGCCTGGAGCTCACCCTCGGCCCGTCGGTGTCGGACGCCGACCCGGCCAGCGACGCAGCCCTCGTGCGCCGGGGGTTCGCCACCGTCACCATCCTGCGGGGGCTGCAGGAGGTGGAGACGAGGCCGGGGCCCGACCCGGCCGCCTTCATCGAGCGGGTCCTGGCCGATGTCCCGGACCTGGTGCCGGCCGGGTGATCCCATCCCTCGGCTCGGTCCAGACCCCTACGGCGCCAGGCGCTCCAGGGCCCAGGCCGTGCCGGTCCGGCGGTAGCGCAGGCGGTCGTGCCGGCGGTCGTGCAGGCGGTCCTCCCGGTGGTGCCAGAACTCCACCGTGTCGGGGACCAGGCGGTACCCGCCCCAGAAACCCGGCCGGGGCACCTCGGCGCCGGGCCCGAAGCGAGCGGCGACGGCGGCCAGGCGCTCCGCTCACCCGGACCTGGCGGTGGGGCGGCCGGTGGAACAGCAGGCAGGCCCGGGGATTGGCGGCGAGATCGGTGGCCTTGGCGCTCCTGCGGTTGGTGAAGAAGACGAACCCCCGCTGATCGGCGCCCATGAGCAGCACCATCCTCGCCGACGGCTCGCCGCCGGCCGAGGCGGTGGCCGGGGCGACGGCGTCGGTGCGCGCGCCGGCGTACCACCGGAGGAACTGGGTGAGTGGGTCGGCGGCGACGTCGCGCTCGTGGAGGCCGGCCATGACCCGGCCATTCCTGCCTACCACCCGCGCCACGGCGTGGGCTGGGGTTCCCGTTGCCGGGGCCGCTCCGGCTCGCCCGTCGCCCGCAGGATGAGCCCGGCCACCACCCCGAACACGAAGCCGCCCACGTGGGCCATCCACGCCACGCCCTCGTTCGGGGTGATGAAGAACTGCGACACCAGCCAGATGCCGAGCAGCCACTTGGCCGAAACGTCCCGGAAGAGCACGAAGAACCCGAGGATGATCAGGGTCCGTATCGGGACGTTCGGGAACAGGACGAGGTACATGCCCATCACCCCGGCGATGGCGCCCGACGCGCCGACCAGGGGGACGGTGCTGTCGGGCTGCACGAAGATGTGGGCGGCCGTGGCCGCCAGGCCGGCCAGGAGGTAGAAGCCGAGGTACGGCACGTGCCCGAGGCGGTCCTCGATGTTGTTGCCGAAGACCCACAGGAACAGCATGTTGCCGATCAGGTGGATCCAGCTGCCGTGCATGAACATCGAGTACACGAGGGCCAGGTACTCGTTCTTCCCGGGGAACACCGGGCTGCTGCCACCCGACTCGCCGAGCGATTCGCCGCACGAGGTGTCGTCGTTGAACTGGATGGTGTTGCGGATCTCGTCCTCGGTGAGGGGCCGGCCCTTCACCACCTCGCAGGGGATGGCCGCCGTCTCGAAGGTGAAGGCGGTGTCGTCCTGACGCTGGCCCGCCTGCTGGACGAAGATCCACACCACCACGCATATGCCGATGAGCACGAGGTGACCACCGGCGTGCGGTGGGTCGGGTTTTCATCCTTCAGCGGGATCACACTGGGAGGTGAGGCTACCCGCGGGGCAGGGTGACCCGACCATAGACTCGTGCCATGACCGAGGCCGACCCCCTGCGCCGCTACGTCGAGGCCGGCATGGCCTTGACCCAGCTCACCAGGGCCTGGGCGGAGGCCATGGTGAAGGATCTGGTCAAGGCGGGAGACGTCCAGCGGGAGCACGCCCAGGACCGGGTGGAGGAGCTGGTCGATCGGAGCCGCAAGGGCACCGAAGCGATGGTGGGCCTGATCCGCAAGGAGATCGCCAACCAGCTGTCGGCGCTGGGCTTCGCCACCAAGGACGACCTGCAGCGCATGGAGCAGCGGATGTCCGGCGCCGGCGAGCAGGGAGCGGGGGGCGGTTCTGCGGCCGCAGCGGCCAAGAAGGGCGCGCCGAAGAGATCCCCGGCCAAGAAGGCGGCGGCCAAGAAGGCGGCGGCCAAGAAGGCGGCGGCCAAGACGTCTCCGGCCAAGACGTCTGCCCCCACGACGGCCGCCCCCAAGAAGGCGGCGGCAACGAGACCGGCGGCCAGGAGGGGCGGCGGCGCCCGCGGCGCGGCCGCGGGCCAGTCCTGAGC
>JBOGHQ010000076.1:0-3691 GCA_050744785.1 Acidimicrobiales bacterium
CCGGCACCGGGAAGGCGCCCTCGGCGTCGGCGGCCAGCAGGATGCGCTCCACGCCGAGGCCGAAACCGATGCCAGGCGTGGGCGGGCCGCCGAGCTCCTCCACCAGGCCGTCGTACCGGCCCCCACCCCCCGCACCACTCTGCGACGACTCGAGGGCCTCAGCCTCGAACTCGAAGGTGGTGCGGGTGTAGTAGTCGAGGCCCCGCACCAACGTGGGATCGATCGAGTACGCCACGCCCAGGGCGGTCAGTCCCTCTTCGACCCTCGACAGGTGAGCCCGGCACGGCTCGCACAGGCGGTCCAGCATCCGGGGGGCGCCGGCCGAGGCCCGCCGGCACTGCTCTCGTTTGCAATCGAGGACGCGCATCGGACTGTCCTCGAGGCGCGGGGCGTGCTCGTCGCACAGCTCGTCTCGTCGGTCCTTCAGGTACGCCAGCAGCTCGTCGCGGTAGGCGGGCCGGCAGGTGGTGTCGCCCAGCGAGGTGAGCCTCAGTCGGATTCGCCTCAGCCCGACCGCCTCGAAGAACCGCCAGGCCAGAGTGACGACCTCGACGTCGAGGTCGGGGTCCTCCGAGCCCAGTGCCTCCACCCCGACCTGGTGGTGCTGGCGGTAACGGCCGGCCTGCTGCCGCTCCTGCCGAAAGTGGGGCGCGACGTAGAAGGCCTTGAACGGCGTGGGCGGGCTGTGCTGGACGAAGGCCCGCACCACCGAGGCCGTCCCCTCCGGCCGCAATGCCAGGTGCCGGCCACCGCGGTCGGTGAACTCGTACATCTCCTTGCGGACGATGTCGGTGCTCTCCCCCACTCGCCGGAACACGCCCACGTCCTCGTACATCGGGCTCACCACCAACCCGTACCCCGCCCCACGGGCCAGCGAGTCGAACAGCCCGATCAGCCGCTCGTACCGCGCCGACGCCGGCGGCAGGACGTCAAAGGTGCCCGGCGGGGCCTGGAAGGTGGGCACCGGCCGAGGTTAGCGGCCTCCCTCCCGGCCCCCCGCGGGCGCCTTCCGCTCCCAACCGCGTTCTGGCCCCAAAATCGACACCATGGTGTCGATTTTTGGGGCCAGAAGCGTTGTCACAGGTCGCTGGTTGGCTGTCGGCATGTCACTGGACGACGACCTGCGGGCTTTGGCGGACCAGCAGTACGCGGTACTCGCTCGACGGCAGGCGAGAGCACTGGGTGCCACCACGCCTGCCCTCCGCCACCGCCTGCGGGGGCCGGACTGGGAGCTGGTGACGCACCGCGTGCTCCGCCTTGTCGGCGCCCCCCGCAGTGCTCGCCAGCAACTGATGATCGGCGTCTTGGACGCAGGTCCGGGTTCGGTGGTGTCGCACCGTGCCGCTGCCGTCCTGTGGCGCTTCCCCGGCTTCTCGCTGAGGACAGTCGAGGTGAGCCGCCCTCGGAGCGCCCGGGGAGGCGAAGCCACGTCGGTGGTCCTGCATCTGCCGCGGTTCCTTCCGGACTGGCACCTCACCGAGCGCCACGGGATCCCGGTGACCTCCGTGGCGCGAACGCTGTTCGATCTGGCCGGCGGCATCCATCCCGCCCGGCTGGAGCGCCTGGTCGACTCCGTGGTGGCCCGCAGCCCTTCGACCCTCCAGGCGCTCGCACGCATGCTCGATGAGCTGTCCGAGCGAGGCCGTCACGGCGTCGCGGCGATGCGATCCATTCTTCAGGACCGGCCCAAGGGGTACGTCCCGGCCGCCAGCGGTCTGGAGCGTCGGTTCGAGCGCATCCTGGCCGAGGCGGGTGAGCCGCCGCTCGAGCGTCAGGTCGACGTCGGCGGCCACGAGTGGGTGGGCCGGGTTGACTACGTGGACCGGGCTCTGCGGCTTCTGTTCGAGATCGACAGCGACCTGCACCACACGAGCCTCGTGGACCGCGCCCACGACGCTTGCCGTGACGAGCGACTACGGGCCGCCGGGTGGCTGGACGTCATCCGGCTGGACGAGCACAACGTGTGGGGCGCTCCCGCTGTCGTGCTGGCCTCCGTTCGCACCGCCCGGGCGTGGGCTCGCGCCCAGCTCGGCATTCTGGCCCCAAGAATCGACACCCCAGTGTCGATTCTTGGGACCAGAAGCGATGCGAGGGGTCAGGTGCCCTTGCCGGGAAGGACGCGGTAAGCGTCGTAGACGCTGTCGATGCGCTTGACGCTGGTCATGAGGGAGTCGAGGTGGGCGGGGTCGGCCAGCTCGAAGTCGAAACGCATGGTGCTGACCCGGTCGGCGCCGGTCTGGCTGGAGCTGGAGAGGATGTTGACGTAGTGCTCGGAGAGGGAGCGGGTGACGTCGGCCAGCAGGCGGGAGCGGTCGAGGGCCTTGACCTCGATGGAGACCACGAAGGTGCCCCGCTGGTTGCGGTCCCACTCCACCTCCATGACCCGGTCGCCCTGGCCGAGGGCCAGGGACCGGGCGTTGGCGCAGTCGGAGCGGTGCACCGACACGCCGCGGCCGCGGGTGACGAAGCCCACGATCTCGTCGCCCGGTACCGGCGTGCAGCAGCGGGAAAGGCGCACCATGACGTCGTCGAGCCCCTCCACGTGGACCCCGGCCGACTGGTCCCGCTTGGGCCGCCGGGGCTGGCGGGCGGTGGCCGGCAGTTGCTCCTCGTGATCGCCGCCCCGCAGCTCCCGGGCCAGGCGCTGGGCCACCGACCGGGCCGACACGTGGCCGTCGCCGATGGCGGCGTGCAGGGCGTCGAGGTCGAGGTAGTTCATGGTGGCCGCCATGGCGACGAGCATCGGCGAGGAGGAGAGCTTCTGGACGGGCAGGCCTTCCTTGCGCAAGGCCTTGGCCAGCTCCTCCCGGCCGTTCTCGATGGCGTCCTCGCGGCGCTCCCGGGAGAACCACTGGCGGATCTTGTTGCGGGCCCGCGGGGTGGCCACCAGCTTGAGCCAGTCCCGGGAGGGGCCGGCGGAGGGGACCTTGGAGGTGAAGATCTCCACCGTGTCGCCCGAGTGCAGCTGGGAATCCAGCGGTGAGAGGCGGCCGTTGACGCGGGCCCCGATGCACCGGTGCCCGACCTCGGTGTGGATGGCGTAGGCGAAGTCGACCGGTGTGGCGCCCACCGGCAGGGTGAT
Organism: Acidimicrobiales bacterium; assembly: GCA_050744785.1. GTDB lineage: Bacteria > Actinomycetota > Acidimicrobiia > Acidimicrobiales > JBOGHQ01. The sequence goes on from JBOGHQ010000076.1 coordinate 3,083, forward strand.
CACCTTGCCCTTGGGCGTGAAGACGAAGACCTCGTCCTGCTCGAGGTCCAGCTTGAGGTTGGTGAGGAACTCGGTGGGGTCCTCGGTCTCCCGCTGCCAGTCGACGATGCGGTTGAGCCAGGCGATGTCGGCCGGCGACGCCTTCTCCTTGTAGCCCCAGTGGGCGGCGATGCCGAACTCGGCCCGCTGGTGCATCTCCCAGGTGCGGATCTGCACCTCGAGGGGCTTGCCCTGCGGCGCCACCACGGTGGTGTGCAGCGACTGGTAGAGGTTGAACTTGGGCATGGCGATGTAGTCCTTGAACCGCCCCTGCACCGGCTTCCACGTGGCGTGGATGGAGCCGAGCGCGGCATAGCAGTCCTTGACCGAGTCGACGATCACCCGGATGCCCAGCAGGTCGAAGATGTCGCCGAACTCGCGGCCCTTCACGACCATCTTCTCGTAGATGCTCCAGAGGTGCTTCGGCCGGCCGGCCACGTCGGCGACGATGTTCAACTCGGCCAGCCGGACCCGGACGTGCTCCACGACCTGGGTCAGGTAGATGTCGCGCTCGGGGCTGCGCCTCGAGACCATGTGGTCGATCTCGGCGTACCGCTTGGGGTGGAGCGT
>JBOGHQ010000077.1:0-2703 GCA_050744785.1 Acidimicrobiales bacterium
ACCCGGCGCCGGTCGGCGTGGCCGCCATGCCGACGATCGGCCGCTGCAGGCGCATCGCCCCCGTTGAACCGAAGAAACGGGCGTCGCCGAACGAGAAGATCCCGCCGTCGGCGGCGACGAGCCAGTACCCGGCGCCGGTCGGTGTGGCGGCCATCCCCACGATCGGCTGGTTCAGCCGGCGTCCGCCGGTCGAGCCGAGGAACGGCGCATCGCCGTAGGTGAAGACGCCGCCGTCGGCGGCGACCAGCCAGTACCCGTTCCCGGTGGGCGTGGTGGCCATGGTGACGATGGGCTGGTTGAGCCGGAGGCCGCCGGTGGAGCCGAAGAAGCCGGCGTCGCCGTAGGAGAAGACCCCGCCGTCGGCGGCCACCAGGCGGTAGCCGGCCAAGCTGCCGGGGACGAGGATCGTCTCGACGTCGGCCGCCACGTTGTCGGCCTCGCCGAGCTCGCCGTCGTTGGCCTGCCCGTCCTTGGTCACTGTGACCCGGTTGACCCGCTCCGAGTAGTCCACCTCGTCGGTGCCGGCTCCGCCGGCGAGCACGTCGCCGCCGTTGGAAGCGGTCTCCTCGTCCAGCGTGTCATCGCCGTCGCCCCCGTGCAGGGTGTCGGCGCCCGGGCCGCCGACCAGGGTGTCGTCCCCCCCGGCACCCTGGAGGACGTCGTTGCCGGGACCGCCTTCGAGGCGGTTGGCACCGCCGTTGCCGAGGAGGGTGTCGTCGAAGGGACCGCCCACGACATCTTCCACATCGGCCCCCACGTTGTCGCCCTCGCCGGGCGCACCGTCGTCGGCCACTCCGTCCAGGCTGACCCGAACGGGGCCGTCCCGCAGGGCATAGCTCTGGGTGTCCGATCCCGCTCCGCCGTTGACGATGTCGCTTCCGTCGGGGATCCCGCTGTCAGGGGCGATCGTGTCGTCGCCGTCACCGCCGTTGATGGTGTCGTCACCCAACCCACCGTCGAGGGTGTCGTTCCCGGCGCCGCCGTTGAGGGTGTCGGCGCCCGCCTCACCGTTCATCGTGTCGTTCCCGGCACCGCCGTTCAGGGCGTCGTTGCCGCTACCGGCGTGGAGGGTGTCGTTCCCCCCGTCGCCGTTGACGGTATCGTCGCCCTCGCCGCCGAACACGCTGGTGTCGTTGTCGGCACCTGCGTTGATGGTGTCGTTGCCGGCGTTCCCGTTGATCGTGTCGGCGCCGGCGCCACCATTGATGGTGTCGTTCCCACCGGCGCCCGTGAGCGCGTCGGCGCCGGTGCCGCCGGTGACGGTGTCGTGGCCTGCACCCCCGTTGATGGTCACGGGCAGGACGGCCGTGCCGGTGCCCGAGAGGCCGGACCCGTCGAGGATGTCGTCGCCGTCGCCGCCGAGCAACTGGCGGTCACCGGCGGTCGTGCCCACGTTGGTGAGCGTGACGTCGACGTCGTCGTCGCCGTTGAGGTTGATGCCGGCGGTGGAGATGGCGACGTTGTCGGCGCCGGCCGAGCCCTGGACGATGACCCCGTCGCCGGTCCCCCCACCCAGGTTCACGGTGAGCTCGATCTCGGCCGTGCCCGATCCCTCCGCCAAAGCCCCGGGGGCGAACTGCCCACCGCTCAGGTCGATCCGGAGGTCCTGGTTGGCCGCCGAGGTGCCGTTGACCACGATCTGGTCAGTGGTGACCACCGTGGGTGTTCCCCCGGTGCAGGCCACGGCCGAGAAGGTGGTGGCCGGCGCAGTGCGCTGGCTGACGGCGATGTCGTCCCCGGACCGGACCAGGGTGATCTCCTGATTGAGCGAGTCGAAGGTCACCGTGAGGGTCCCGGCGCTGAAGGCGCAGGTCACGGCGGCGCCCGCCGGTGGGGCTGTGGCCACACCCGCCAGCAGGGCGGCCACCGTGGCGGCGGCCCCGACTCGGGCCCTCATCCTCGACCTGCCACCGCCAGCGTCCCCCGTCATCACGTCCCGCCAGCCTCCCTCGACCTCGAGTTGAGCGTTCGGTCAGCCGCTCATGGACATTTCCCGCCACGGACGGCGGTCGCGAACGACGAACCCTCCCTGAGGCCCGTGACATAAGCAGCCCGAACTGCACCTGTCAACCATCGGCCCGCCCTGATGGAAGGCCCATCCAGCGCTATGTGCCTCCGGCAAGTAGTTGCTCCCAAGCATTGCGGCCCGACCGGGGGCCGGTTATCCTTGCACCATCAGGCGGGTGCGCCGCCGCCGGGAAAGGGAGAGGGACATGCAGAGAGGGACCTTGCCACGTTCGATCAGGCTGGGCGCGATCGGCGTGCCGATCGCTGCCGCGATCATCGGTCTGGCCGCCGTGGCGTTCGCCTGCGTTCCGCAGGGCAGCATCCGCTTGAGCCCCACCAGTGGCCCGGTGGGGACCACGATCACCGTCACCGGTTCCAACTTCACCTCCGGCTCCGCCGTGAAGGTCTTCTGGGGCAACCCGGGCCAGGGCAACCAGGTCGCCAGCGCGGTCACCGGCGCCAATCGCGGTTTCACCGCCACCTTCCAGGTGCCCACCGCTCCCAACGGCCAGTCGATCGTCTCGGCCACCCAGGCCGACGACAGCGGCACCGCCATCGGCAGCCCGGCCAACGCCCTGTTCAACGTGAGCACCCCCGGCGGTGCCACCGTGACCCCGGCGCCCAACGTCCAGCGCGAGCCCCAGAGCGCCGACGGCGCGGCCGGACTGGCCCCGGCCGACGAGCCGGCCGCTGCCC
>JBOGHQ010000078.1:0-20216 GCA_050744785.1 Acidimicrobiales bacterium
CGGCGGCGCCCAGCGGGCCCTCGGCGGGCGGCGGCGGGGGCGGGGCGGTGGCCGACTCGGCCAGCTTCACGGTGAAGAGGGTGGACTTGAGGCCAAGGGCCCGGTCGAAGTCGACCCCTCGCACCGCCCGCCGCCCGCCCGACCCCTCCAGCACGACCTGGAGGACGCGGCCCGAGGGGCCGGCCGACTCGGTGCGGATGGCCGAGATTCGGCCCCGGTAGCCGACCCTGGCGGCCACGTCGCGCAGGGACACCGTGAGCGACCACGGCGACGGATCGCTGGTCTGGTACCGGGCGGGCCGGAGGTAGGGGAAGCCGGCGCCGGGGGTGCCGAAGCCCTCCTCGGTGCTGGCCGAGAACCCTCCGCCGTTGGCCGAGTACACCGTGGACGCCAGCCCCCGCCGGTAGAACACCACCTGGCCCCTGGTGGCGGTGACCGCCTTGTCCATGGCGGCGTACTCCGCCTCGGCGCCGAGGTAGACCTGGCACTGCTGGGTGTCGCACAGCTGGCCGCCGCCGGTCATGGCCCGCAGGGCGTAGGTGCGGGCCGCGATGGCCTGGGCCCGCAGCGAGGCGGCCGGCCAGCTGGGGTTGCGCACCTCGCCCATGCCGCGCAGGTACTGCTCCACGTCGACGTGGTTCACCAATCGCAGCCCGTCGCTACCGACGACCTGCAACACCCCCCGGTAGCGATGCGACCGCTCCGGCACGGCCACCGTGCCGCCGCCGGCCGGCACCGCCCAGAGCCCGCCTGGCGACGAGGCCCGCCCGGCGGCCGCCGCCGGCGCCGCCGTGGTGGGTACCGCCGCCGTCGTCGTGGTGGTGGTGGTGGGCACGGTGATGGCGGGCAGCGTCGGCAACGGGAGCAGCGGCTTGCCCGGCTGGAGGAGCCCCAGCCCGCCGGTGGTGGTGGGGGGCGTGGTGGTCGTGGTGGTGGCCTCCTGGGCCGGGACGAGGGTGGGGCCGCCGCCGGCCGGTGCGGCCACCTGGCCCGCCGTCGGTGCGGGCGCCGCCGCCATCCCACCCCCCAGGATCTCGACGGCGTACTGGCGGCCGTCGAAGCGGACCCGCGCCTGGCCACCCGCCCCCAACCGGACCGGGAACCCGGCCGAGTGGCCGCCGTCCCGGGCGTCGCGGATCTCCCCGCCCCCGGGGAACCCCAGCACGGTGGCGCCGGCCGTGGCCAGCACGGTGACCCGCACTTCACCGCCCGAGCGCCCCTGGGTGGTTCCCGGGTAGAACTGGTTGAGGATCTGGGCCGTGCTGGCCCCTCCCCGGCCCATCCAGTAGGCGCCGTCCTGGGCCATCCCAACGCCGTGGCCGTGGCCCCTGCCCTCCAGCACCACCACCGGCACGGCGGCGGCGCCGGCCGGTGCGGGGAGCAGCACCACCGTGGCCGCCGCGGCAATGGCGAGGGGGCGGCGCACGGCCGGCATTCTCGCTCGCGGGGCGTTCGCGAGCACGTTCACGGCGCATCCCGACAAAGCGACCGACCGCGGAACCGGACCGCCGAGGGCACCTGTAGCCTGGTCATGTGGTTCTTGGCCGACGGCCGTTGCGCGGGGCGCGCCCTTTTGCCGTCCTGGCCGTCGCGGGCGCCGTCCTGCTGGCCGGGTGCGGCGGCCCCAAGTACCACTATGTCAAGAGCTCGTCCAACCGGACCTACGTCCGGGTGCCTTCAAAGTGGACGCTCTACGACGAGGACGAGATCCTCTCGTCCACCGAGCAGTCCGACGAAGCCAAGGAGCAGTTCAAGCGACTGAGCTGGTCGGTGGCCTTCGACGCCTCGCCCCGGCCGTCACTGGACCACCTCCTCAGCGGGTCGGACCACCCCACCGGGCTGGTCCAGGTCCGCACCCTCCTGCCTTCCGAGCGGGACGAGTTCTCCCTTTCCGACCTGCGCTCCCTGCTGCTGCCGGTGGACCCGCTGTCCAACGAGGCCCAGCTGAGCGGCGACGTGGAAGTGCTGGAGACCAAGGACATCAAGCAGGACGGCCTGCACGGGAGCGAGCTGCTCCTCAACCTGAGGACCCCCGAGGGAGATGTGGTGAAGTGGCGCCAGGCCGCCCTCGTCGACCCCGCCGTGAAGAAGGTCCACGTGCTGGCCGTCAGCTGTGACACGGAGTGCTACGCCGCCAACGAGGACGAGATCGATTCGGTCGTCGACTCGTGGAAAGTGAAGGAACGTTGACCACAGACCAGCGACACGTCGACGGGTCGGGCCCGGGCCTGGCCTGGCCGGACCACGACACCGGGCCCACCCCCCAGGGCCTCGGGTCGGTGGGGCGGGAGGAGCCGACCACCCGCAAGCCCATGGCCGGGTGGGACCGGGTCAAGTTCATGGTGCTGCTGGGCGGGTTCTGGCTCGTCCTGGTGTGGGCGGCCATGGCCGACGATCCGAACCTGTCGTTCAGCGAGGCCGTCCGCCGGCACGTGCGATCGGCGTCGTGGCTCCTCGTGCTGCTCGGCGCGGAGGCGCTGCGCCAGGTCCACTACCTGATCAGCGAGCACTCCGCCGCCTACCACGGCTTCTGGACGCGGCTGTTCGCCCGCGTCGAGCAGCGGACCGGGAAGATGAACGATTGGACCCGGTTCCGGCTGGCTCGCGTCCTCAAGCTCCTCGTCCTGCTCAGCGTCGTGGCCGTGCTGCTCGGCCGCATCTACGGCGTCTCGCCGGTCCAGGGCCTGTTCCGGCTGCCCTCGGCCATCTGGGGCGCCCTGCCGCTGATCGTCCAGGTCATGTTCTTCATGTTCCTGGCCGTGATCCAGTTCGTGGCGATCTTCTGGTTCCTGTCGCGCGGCGGCGTCGAGACGTACATGCCGGAGGACATCAAGACCCGGTTCTCCGACGTGTGGGGCCAGGACCAGGTGGTGGAGCGGGTCAAGGAGAACATGCTGTTCCTCGAGAACCCGGAGTCCATCGAGGAGAAGGGCGGCTACGTCCCCGGCGGCATCCTGCTGTGGGGCCCTCCGGGCACCGGGAAGACCCTCATGGCCGAGGCCGTCGCCGGCGAGACCGGCAAGCCCTACGTGTTCGTGGACCCCGGCGCCTTCACGAACATGTTCATCGGGGTCGGCATCCTCAAGGTCAAGGCCCTGTTCCGGAAGCTCCGCAAGCTGGCCGTCCGCTACGGCGGGGTGATCGCCTTCTTCGACGAGGCCGATTCCCTGGGCAACAGGGGAGCCCCCGTCTCCACCAGGTTCGAGGCCGCGGGCGAGCATCGGCAGTGGGACCGCCTCACCGCCTGCAACGGGCTCGGGTACACCTCGCCGGAGACGGCCGCCATGGTGCTGCGGGCCGGCATGTCGGCGAGCACGCCGGCCGACCTCCGCCCAGGCCTCGTCTCCCGCCTCATCATGGGCGCGGGCATGGGCGGCGGGGGCGGCATGGGCACCCTCCAGGCCCTCCTCACCGAGCTCTCGGGCCTCAAGAAGCCCCGCGGCTTCATCAACCGGGTGGTGCGTCGCACCCTGGGCATGCGGCCGAAGCCCCCGCCCAAGTACCGGATGCTCATCATGATGGCCACCAACATGCCGCAGGCGCTCGACGATGCCCTGCTCCGCCCCGGTCGCATCGACCGCATCTACAAGGTGGGGTACCCGTCGAAGGAGGGGCGGAAGCGCACCTACCAGGGCTACTTCGACAAGGTCAGGCACGAGCTCACCGACGCCCAGCTGGAGAAGCTGTCCGTCATGACGCCCTATGCCACCGGGGCCAAGATCAAGGACCTGGTCAACGAGTCGCTCATCGTGGCGATCCGCGAGGGCCGTTCTGCCATCACCTGGTCCGATGTGATGCGCGCCAAGCAGCTCAAGGACCTCGGGCCGCCCGAGGACGTGGAGTACATCGAGCGGGAGCGGCACGCCGTGGCCGTGCACGAGGCCTGCCACGCCGTCGCCGCGGTGAAGGTCCGCCGCCACCTCACCATCGACATCGCCACCATCGAGAAGGGCGGCACCTATCTCGGCATGGTGGCCTCCATCCCGCCCGAGGACCAGTTCACCCGGTGGAGGTCCGAGTACGAGGCGGACATCATGGTGAGCCTCGCCTCCCTCGCCGGCGAGCGGATCTTCTTCAGCGGCGACAACTCCTCGGGGGTGGCCGGCGACCTGGAGAGCGCCACCCGGGTGGCCACCATGATGGAGGGCTACTGGGGCATGGGCTCCACGGTGGCCTCACACGGCGTCACCCACGAGGTCGGCATCGGGGGCGGCGGCCGCCCCGGGGGCGGCGAGGGCAAGGAGGGCAAGGACCGCGAGAAGGAGCTGCTCGAAAGCGGCCTGGGACAGCGCATCGAGGAGAAGCTGGACGAGCTGCTGAAGCGGGTGGAACAGCTGCTGCGGGAGTACCGCCAGGCCGTCCTGGCCGTGGCGCACGCCCTCGAGTCGAACAAGACGCTCACCGGCGAGGACGTCGTCGCCATCGTCGAGGGCCACCGGGGCCCGCTGCTCGACGGCCGTCCCTACCACACGCCCGACTTCCTCAAGCTGGCCGAGCAGTACCACAGCGCGGCCGTGGCGGCCCACCAGGGCCACTCCACCATCGCCCTGCCCCTGCCCCGGTGGTCCCCGAACGGGTCGGCAGCGAACGGCAGCAACGGCCTCGTCCTGTCCTTCGAGGCTCCCTCCGACGGCGGTGACGGCGAGGTGCCGGAGGCGCCCACCGGCGAAGGGCCGGCCTACGTCCCCCGCCCACCTGGGGCCGAACCGGCTGGCGAGGAGGAAGGCGCCGACCCGGACTACATCGAGGAGGCCCCGCCCCGCCGGCCGCAGAGCCGCCGCCTGCGCAGACCCCGTGAGTAGCGGGTCGCCCGACCCCCTCACCCCGTCCACGGGGTGGGGGGTGCTCCACCTGTTCTGCAAGGTGCTGCCGGGGGTGGACGTGGAGGCGGTGGCGAGCGCCGTCAAGGCGGCTCAGGCCGAGGAGCACCAGGTCGTCACCTTCGCCGTGCTGGGCCACAAGGCCGACGTCGGGTTCCTGGCCATCGGTCCCGACCTGTGGCGGCTGCGGGCCTTCCAGACCGCCGTGGCCGCCGCCGGCCTGGAGGTGGCCGGCTCCTACGTGTCGCTCACCGAGGTGTCGGAGTACGCCCAGGGGATGCCCGCCGATCTGATCAACCCCCGGCTGTACCCGAAGCTGCCACCCGAGGGAATGCGGGCCATCTGCTTCTATCCCATGTCCAAGCGCCGGGCGCCGGAGCAGAACTGGTACCAGCTGCCCTACGAGGACCGGGAGCGGCTCATGTTCGAGCACGGGACGTCGGGCCGGGCCTTCAAGGGCCGGGTCCTCCAGCTGGTCACCGGCTCCACCGGCGTGGACGACTACGAGTGGGGCGTCACCCTCTTCGCCGTCCACCCCGACGACCTCAAGGAGGTCGTGCACACCATGCGCTTCGACGAGGCCTCGGCCCGCTACGCCGACTTCGGCCCCTTCCTCACCGGCATGGTGGCGCCGCCCGAGACCGTGCTCGCCAACGTCGGAGCGGGTGACAGCGGCAGCTGAGCGCCCCGCCGAGCCGTTCTGGTCCCGAAAGCGGTACCGAAACGGACTCGTTTTCGGGACCAGAACGGGAGTGGGAGGCGGGTGCCGGCCGAGAGGGCGGGGTTCGGGCGGCTCAGCCGCCGCCCACGTCGCCGCCCAGGTAGGCGGCCTTGACCGACTCGTCGTCGAGAAGGGCGGCGGCGTCGGCGCTGCGGACCACCCGGCCCGTCTCCAGCACATAGGCCCGGTTGGCCCGTCGCAGGGCCTGGGCCGCGTTCTGCTCGACCAGCAGGATGGTGGTGCCCTGGCGGTTGATCTCGGTGACGATGTCGAAGATCTGGGCCACCAGCTTGGGGGCCAGGCCCATGGAGGGCTCGTCGAGCAGGAGGACCTCGGGGCCGGCCATGAGGGCCCGGGCGATGGCCAGCATCTGCTGCTCGCCACCTGACAGGGTGCCGCCCGGCTGCCGGCGTCGTTCCTGGAGGCGGGGGAACAGGCCGAAGACGCGCTCCAGGTCCCGGCCCACGGCGGCCTTGTCCTTGCGGGCGTAGGCGCCCATCTCCAGGTTCTCCATCACCGACATGCCGGGGAAGATGCCGCGGCCCTCGGGGGCCTGGGAGAGGCCTCGCTCCACCAGGCGGTGGGCCGGCACGCCCACGATCTCCTTGCCCTTGAAGCGGATGGAGCCGGAGGTGAGGGGCCGCAGCCCGGAGATCGTCTTCAAGGTGGTGGACTTGCCCGCCCCATTGCCCCCGATCAGGGTGACGATCTCGCCCGCGTCGACGGTCAGGGAGACGCCCTTCAGGGCGTGCACCTTGCCGTAGTGGACGTGGACATCGCTCAGTTCAAGAAGCATCTTCGGTGGTCCCCAGGTAGGCCTCGACGACGCGGGCGTCCCGCTGGATGGCGGCGGGCGGGCCCTCGGCGATCTTCTCGCCGAAGTCGAGCACCGCCACCCGGTCACAGACCCCCATCACCAGCCCCACATCGTGCTCGATGAGCACCACGGTGAGGCCGGAGTCGCGGATCTTGCGGATGAGCTCGATCAGCTCCCGCTTCTCGGTGGGGTTCATGCCGGCGGCGGGCTCGTCCAGCAGCAGCAGGCTGGGCCCGGTGGCGATGGCCCGGGCGATCTCCAGCCGGCGCTGGTCGCCGTACGGAAGGTTGCGGGCCAGGTCCTCGGCCCGCCGGGAGATCCCCACGTAGGCCAAGAGCCGCTCGGACTCGGCCCGCCCGGTGTGCTCCTCACGGCGGTGGCGGGGGAGGGTGAAGATGGCGCCGGGCACGCTGGTCTGGTGGCGGGCGTCGGCGCCCACCATCACGTTCTCCCGGGCGGTCATGTTGGGGAACAGCCGGATGTTCTGGAACGTGCGGGCGATGCCGGCTTCTGTGATGCGGTGCGGCCTCTGGCCCAGGATGGAGCGCCGGTTGAGCAGGATCGATCCCGCGGTGGGCTTGAAGACGCCGGTGACGCAGTTGAACAGGGTGGTCTTGCCGGCGCCGTTGGGCCCGATGATCCCGAAGATCTCCCCCCGCTCCACCGCCAGGGAGACCTTGGACAGGGCCACCACGCCACCGAACTCCATGGTGACGTCGCCCAGCTCCAGCACCACGTCAGCCCCAGCCTCGGGGACGGGCGCCTCCGCGGTGCCGGCGAGGAGCGTCAGGTCCATCTCCGCGCCCGCTGCGCTCGCCTGGTCGGGCGCCCCCGCCTGGCCCTCCTCGTCCCCGTCGTCGTCCGGCACCGGTCCAGCCGTCGGGGGCGCGCCCGCCTCGTGCGCCACCGCCGCCTCCGCTGCCTCGGTGGGACCGGTGGCCAGGGCCAGCTCGGGCGAGGCGGCCTCGGCCAGCTCGGCGGCCCGCTGGCGGCTGGGGAGCAGGCCCTGGGGCCGGAAGACCATCATGGCCACCAGGGCCAGCCCGAACAGCAGGACCCGGTACTCGGTGATGGTCCGCACGTCGCCACCGGTGAGTTGGTTCAGCCGGTCCGTCAGCCACTCGCCGGCCGCCGCGTCGCGCAAGTACTCGGGGATGGCGCCGATGGCGAAGGCACCGGCGATGACGCCGGGGACCGAGCCCATGCCGCCCAGGACCACCGCGGACAGGATGATCACCGAGAAGAAGAACGGGAAGTTGTCGGGGTTGATGAAGGCCACCTTGCTGGCGAAGATCCACCCGGCCAGCCCGCCGATGCAGGCGCCCATGGCGAAGGCCCACAGCTTCATGGTGAAGGTGTGCACGCCCATGGCCTCGGCCGCGTCCTCATCCTCGCGAATGGCCGACCAGGACCGGCCGACCCTGGAGTGAGACAGGCGCATCACCATCACCACCGCCAGCCCGACGGCGGCCAGCGCGAGGTAGTAGTACGGCAGTGGGAGCAGCTCGAACTTCCATTTCCCGACGGGGCTGGGGTGGGGGATGCCGCTGATGCCGCGTGCCTCGCCCAAGGTGGCGCTGTTCTGGGCCACGATGCGGACGATCTCGCCGAACCCCAGGGTGACGATGGCCAGGTAGTCGCCCCGGAGCCGCAGGGTGGGCGCGCCGAGGACGACGCCGGCCACCATGGCGAAGATCACCGCGAACGGCAGCGCCTCCCAGGCCGTCCACCCGTGGGTCGTGGTGAGGACAGCGGTGGTGTAGGCGCCGACGGCGAAGAAGGCCACGTAGCCCAGGTCGAGCAGGCCGGCCATGCCGACCACCACGTTGAGCCCGATGGCCAGGAGGGCGTAGACGCCGACGGGAAAGAACAGCACGGACTGCGAGTAGCGCGACAGCTGCGGCGGCCAGCCGACGGCCACCGCGAGGAGGACGCCCGACACGACCAGCTTGACCCAGAAGGGCTGGCGCACCCACCACCGCGACACCGGGTCCACCAGTGCGATCCGGTGCCGCAGACGGGTCAGCCTGGCGAGAGCGCCCATCAGGCCCTCGCCCGCCCCAGGCTCTCGCCCAGCAGACCGGTGGGTCTGAACATGAGCACCACCACGAGGACGGTGAAGGCGAACACGTCGGTCCACTCGCCGCCGAGCACCGTGGCGCCCCAGAACTCCAGCAGCCCGAGGAGCAGGCCGCCCAGCAGCGCGCCCCGGATGTTGCCGATGCCACCCAGCACGGCGGCGGTGAAGGCCTTGATGCCGGGGAGAAAGCCGATGTCGTACCGGACGGATTCGAAGAAGATGCCGTAGAGGGTGCCTGCCGCCCCGGCCAGCAGCCCTCCCAGGAAGAAGGTGAGCATCACCACCCGGTCGATGTTGACGCCCATGAGGGCAGCCGTCTCCGGGTCCTGGGCGGTGGCCCGGATGCCCCGGCCCAGCCGCGAGCGGGCCACGTAGCGCTCGAGGCAGAGGGCCAGCACGACGGCGGCCACGACCACCAGCGCCTTGTCCGTGCGCACCACCGCGTCCTGGATGCTGAACAGCTCCTTCTTCTCCAGCACGCGCGGGAAGCCGAGGTACTCCCTCCCGTAGCGGGCCGCGAACAGCTCCTGCAGGAACAGTGAGATCCCGATGGCGGTGATGAGGGCGGCCAGCCGAGGCGCTCCGTGCCGGCGCAGGGGGCGGTACGCCACCCGCTCGATGGCCACCGCGGCCGCCCCGGAGGCGAGCATGGCCACCACCATCACGGCCAGGATCGTGGCCGCCAGCGCCAGGCCCGTCCGGGGGTCGTCGGCGATCTCGATGCCGAGCCCATCCATGGCGAACAGGGTGGCGAAGATGCCGATCATGAAGATCTCGGAGTGGGCGAAGTTGATCAGCCGCAGCACGCCGTAGACCAGCGTGTAGCCCAGGGCGATCAGGGCGTAGATCGCACCAGCGGTGAGCCCGTCGACCGTCTGGGGCCAGAACTGGTCACGGAGGCAGTCGATGCAGAAGTCGATGGTGGGCTCCTACCGCAGAACGGGAGGCGCCACGTCGACGCCTCCCGTTCCTGCCAGCTCGGACGGTGGGGGGGTTAGGCCTTGAGCTCCGAGGTCTTGCCCAGCTCCACGATCTTTCCGCCCTTCACCTCGTAGACGAACACGTCGCCCGCCTTGACGTTCCCGTTCTCCTCGAACTCGATCGTCTTCGAGATGCCGTCGTGGCTCCCGAGCGTCTCCACGTACTGGAGCAGCTTGGCCCGGGTGTCGTTGCCCGCCAGGATGCCCCCGATGAGGATGTTGGCGGCGTCGTAGCCCTCGCTGGAGTAGGTGCCCGGGTCCTTGCCGATCAGCTCCGTGTACCTGGTGGCGAACTCGCCGGGGGCGCCCTCGATGTCGGGGGTGGCCAGCCGGCAGGGGCAGCTGAGCAGGGCGCCTTCCCCGCCCGCCGCGCCGGAGGACACCACGAAGCCCGGGTCGAGCGAACCGTCGCCGCTGATGAAGGTGGAGGTGACCCCGGCGTCGTTGAGCTGCTTCTTGAACCGGCCCGCCTCGTTGTAGTACCCGCCGTAGAACACCATGTCCACATCGGCGTCCTTCACCTTGTTCACGGCAACTGAGTAGTTCTGCGACTTGGGGTCGATGGCATCGGTGGTGGAGGTGTCGATGCCGGCCGCCGACAGCAGCGTCAGGACGCCCTCCCACAGACCCTTGCCGTAGTCCGTGTTGTCGTGGACCAGGGCGATCTTCTTCGGCTGCAGCTTCGACGTCACGTAGTCGGCGATGCCCTGGGCCTGCACGTTGTCGTCAGGGACGATCCGGTGGAACACGTCGGTGGGGTTGTCGGTGGGCAGGGTGACGTTGGTGGCCGAGGCGCTGACCATCACCAGCCCGGCCTGCTGGAGATCAGGCAGGACGGCGCGCGTCTCGCCCGAGAACGTGGGCCCGACCACGCCGATGATCGACTCGTCGGGGATGTACTTGTCCTTCTGGCCCGGCGCCTGGGCGGGGTCGCCCTGGGTGTCGAACTCCTTGATCGTGAACGTGAAGTCCTCGTTGGCCTCATTGGCCTCCTCGACCGCGACTCGCATGCCGTCGCGGATGTTGATGCCCAAGTTGGCGTTCGGGCCCGTCAGCGGGCCGACGAAGGCCAGGGCGAACTCCTTCTTCTCACCGCCCGCCGCCGTGGTGCCTGTTCCGCCGCCGGCGTCGTCGTCGTCATCGTCGCCGCATGCCGCCAATACCAGCGTCGCAGTCATCAGGATTGCGATGACTCGCCACAGTCCCTTCCGGCGCATCGTGAGCCTCCTGTTCAATTGGGGTTCTCCCAATTAGGAGCATAGGACCGGCGTGGCAAGATGGCATGTGATCCGCGATCGGGAGCAGGGTGGCAGGATGGCCAGGGGTCCTGCTCCATCCCCTTCGTCCGAGTTGCCCACCGGTGCCTCCCTCCCGCGGCTGCGGGAACGGCTCCGGGAGCTGGCACCTGTGGTCGTGGCCTTTAGCGGTGGCGCCGACTCCGCCTTCCTCGCCTGGGTGGCCAACGACACCCTGGGCGCCGCGGCACGGGCCGTCACGGCCGTGTCCCCCTCCCTGGCGCCGGAGGAGCAGGCGGACTGCCGGGCCCTGGCCGGCGAGTGGGGGCTGCGCTGGGCCCCGGTGCCCACCGGCGAGCTGGCCGACACCCGGTACGCGGCCAACGACGGCCAGCGCTGCTACTGGTGCAAGTCGGCGCTGCTCGACGCCCTGGCCCCGTTCACCGCCGGCGGCGGCACGGTGGTGCTGGGCGTGAATCTCGACGACCTCGTCGACCACCGGCCCGGCCAGGACGCGGCCGCCGAGCGGGGCGCGGCCTTCCCCCTCGTCGACGCCGGGTTCACCAAGGCGGCGGTGCGGGCCGAGTCGGCCCGGCTGGGCCTGCGCACCTGGGACAAGCCGGCGGCGGCCTGCCTGGCGTCGCGGGTCCCGTACGGCACGCCGGTCACCGTCACCGTCCTGGGCACGGTGGCCCGGGCCGAGTCCGCCCTCCGGGCCCTGGGCTTCGGCCAGCTGCGGGTCCGCCACTATGGCGACCTGGCCCGCATCGAGCTGGAGGGCCCCGACCTGGAGCGGGCCGTCCGGGAGCGGGAGGCCGTGGTGGCCGCCGTGCGCAGCGCGGGGTACACCTGGGTCACCTTGGACCTGGAAGGCTTCCGTTCCGGCAACCTCAACCGGGCCCTGCCATGAGCACCACCCGGGTGCGGCTCACCTTCCCCGAGCACCTCATCACCGAGCCGGTGATCGCCCGGATGGTGCGCGAGCACGACGTCATGCCCAACATCCGCCGGGCCAACGTGGAGGAGACGGTGGGCTGGATCGTCTGCGAGCTGGCCGGCGAGCGGGCCGCGGTGGAGGGGGCCATCCAGTGGCTGCGGGACGTGGGCGTGGAGGTGGACCGGCTCGGCGACGTGGTCGAGGGTTGATCGCCGTCGCCGCCATCCCTTCTGGTCCCGGGATCGGGACCGTTTCGGCCCCGTTCCCCGGACCAGAACGGCGAGCCTGAGGGCGGCGGCCGTGGAGGCGCAGGCCGAGGCCCTGGCCCGGGCGGTGGATGACGCCCTGCCCGGCTGGGTGGAGCGGTCGGTGGAGGCCCGGCTGCGGTCCGCCTTCGGCCATGCCGATCCGGCCGCCATGGTCGAGGCGCACCGGGCCGGGGAGCAGGCCCGGGCCGAGGTGGGCGGGCGGGTCCGGGCCCTGCTGGCCCGGGACATCGACGACCAGCGGGCCAATCCCCTGGCCATCCTGCGGACCGCAGTCCACTACCCCACCGCAGTGCTGCGAGCGGCCGGCACGCCGCCCGTGCCACGAGACGATTTCGCGGTGGACCGCTTCCCCGACGACGTCTACGATCTCATGCCGGCGTCCTTCGCCGACATCGACCCGGCCCTGGCCGTGCCCGGCATCGAGTGGGGTGCAGCCAAGGCCTGGGCACACATGCGCCGCCACGGCGGCCCGTCGAGAGGAGGCCCGGAGCGATGACGACGGTCGCCGCCTTCGTCCCCGACCTCATGGACCGCTCCAAGGTGGCCGGGGCGGCCGGCCCCGCCACGGAGGTGACCTTCGTCCGGTCGCCCGACGAGCTGGCCGGCCGGGGGGCCGACCTGGCCGTGGTGGATCTCTCCCGCCCCGGTGCCCTCGAAGCCCTGTCCGCCCTGGCCGAGGCGGGGGCCCGCACCGTCGGCTTCGCCAGCCACGTGGACCGGGAGCTGATGGAGGCGGCCCGGGCCGCCGGCTGCGAGCAGGTTCTGCCCCGATCCCGCTTTTTCGCCACTCTGGGCGAGCTCCTCAGGTAGCCCGCTCTCCAAGAAAGCTGGCGGGCAACGCGAAAGGGGCTCAATGGGCGCGGCGGCGGCGCCGAGGGAACAGGGGTGCCTACCTGGACGTGGAAGGTCTTCGTAGCCGTCGGGCTGGTGGTCGGTGTGGCCCACTTCACCGTGGGGTCGCCGACCGTGCAGGGGGTCCTGTACCTCGGCCTCGGCCTCTCCGGCGTAGTGGCCGGGCTGGTGGGTGTGCTCCGGCACCGCCCCGAGCACCGGGCCCCCTGGTTGTTCTTCGTCGCCGGCCTGGCCGTCTTCCTGGCCGGTGACGCCTTCTTCTACTTCTACAAGCTGGTCCGCCACGTGGACCGGCCCTTCCCCTCGCTGGCCGACGCCTGCTACCTCGCCAGCTACCCCCTCCTCGCCACCGGCCTCCTCCTGATCCAGCGCCGGCGCACGCCGGGCGGGGACCGCACCAGCCTCATCGACGCCGCCATCGTCGGCACCGCCTCCGGGGTGCTGGCGTGGGTCTACCTCATGGCCCCGTCCCTGGCCGGCGAGGTGCCCCTGCTGGACCGGCTCATCTCCGGCGGCTACCCGCTCATGGACGTCGCCCTGCTCACCGTGGCCGCCCGCCTGGCGCTGGGCGCCGGCCTCCAGCGGCGGGCCTACCACCTCGTCCTCGTGGCCGTGGTGAGCCTGCTCGGCGCCGACCTGGCCTATGCCGTCATCCAGCTCACCGGCTCGTTCAACCTGGGCTCGCCCTTCGACGCCGGCTGGATGGGCTTCTACCTCTTCTGGGGCGCCGCCGCCCTCCATCCCTCCATGCGGACGCTGTCCGAGCCGGCCCCGCCGGCCGAGGCGACCTACGGCCGGCGCCGGCAGGTCCTCCTCGGCGCGGTGGTGCTCATGGGGCCGGCCGTCCTCGGCGTCGAGTCGGTCCTCGGCGGCATCCATCACGTGCCCGTGTTCGCGGCCGGCACCATCGTGCTGTTCCTGCTCGTCACGGCCCGCATGGCCGGGCTGATGCGGGCCATCTCCCACACCGCCGGCCGGGAGCGGGCCCTGCGCCAGGCCGCCGCCGCCCTGGTGGCCAGCACCGATCGCGAGACCATCTACCGGGCCGCCCTCGGCGCCGCCTGCGACCTGGCCGGCCCGAGCCTGCAGGACGTGGCCGCCCGCCTGGTCGACGAACGCGACGGCCAGCTGCGCGTCGTGGCCTTCGCCGGGGCGCCGGCACTGCCCTGCGAGCAGGACGGCGACGTACCGGCTGACCGCCTGGCGTCCCTCGTGGCCGAGCGCCGCCGGCGGGTGGAGCCGGGCGGCACCGACGAGCTGCTCTGCGCCCTGCGGCTCGACCACTCGCGGCCGCACCTGATGGCCGTTCCCGTGCCGGTGCAGGGCGCCAACCGGGGGGCCTTCGTCCTGGCCGGCGCCTCTCCGTTCGCACCCGGCGTGGCCCAGGCCCTCGAGACGCTGGCCGCCCAGCTGGCCCTGGCCCTCGAGAGCGCGGCCGTCACCGAGGACCTGCACCTGCGCCAGAGCGAGGCCCGCTTCCGGTCCCTCGTCCAGAACTCCTCCGACGCGATCACGCTGCTGGACGCCGGGATGGTGGTCCGCTACCAGACCCCGTCGGTCGAGCACGTGCTGGGCTACCGCATGGGTGACCTGCTGGGCACCGCCCTGCTCGAGCTCATCCACGAGGAGGACCGGCCCCGCATGGCCCGGTACCTGGACGAGGCGGCCGCCACCGGCGGCACCCGTCCACTGGTCGAGGTCCGCATGCGCCACGCCACCGGCGCCTGGCTCGACGTCGAGACCAGCGCCAACAACCTGCTGGGCGACAGCAACGTCCGAGGCGTGGTGCTGACCAGCCGGGACATCAGCGAGCGCAAGCACCTGGAGCGCCAGCTCACCCACCAGGCGCTGCACGACTCGCTCACCAACCTGGCCAACCGGGCCCTGTTCATCAACCGCATCGAGCACGCCCTCGACCGCCAGGCCCGCGAGGACACCAAGCTGGCCGTGCTGTTCATCGACCTGGACGACTTCAAGACGGTGAACGACGGCCTGGGCCACACCGTGGGCGACCAGGCCCTGGTGGCGGTGGCCGAGCGGCTGGCCGGCTGCCTGCGGTCAGGCGACACCGCCGCCCGCCTCGGTGGCGACGAGTTCGGCATCCTCATCGAGGACGTGGGGGACCCGTCGACCGCCTACGACGTCGGGGCCCGCATCCTCGAGCACCTGAAGGAGCCCTTCGTGGTCGAGGACAACCTGCTCACCATCGAGGCCAGCCTCGGCATCGTCCTGTCGGCCCCGGGCGACAACGCCACCGAGCTCCTGCGCAACGCCGACGTGGCCATGTACAAGGCCAAGGGGCGGGGCAAGGGCCGCTTCGAGGTCTTCGAGGTGGGGATGCACGCCGCCGTGGTGGAGCGCCTGGCCCTCAAGGCCGACCTGGCCCGCGCCCTCGAGAACGGCGAGTTCGTGTCGCACTACCAACCCATCGTCGAGCTGGGGAGCGGGCGCATCGTCGCCGTCGAGGCGCTGGTCCGCTGGGACCATCCCACACGGGGCCTCTTGCCCCCTGCCGCCTTCATCTCCCTGGCCGAGGACACCGGCCTCATCGTCCCCATCGGGCTGGACGTGCTCCGCGCCGCCTGCCGGCAGGTGCGGGCCTGGGACGACCAGCGCGGCGACGGCCTCCCGCTCCGGGTCAACGTGAACCTGTCCGCCCTCCAGCTGCAGAACCCCTCCCTTGTCGGCGACGTGGCCATGGTGCTGGACCAGGAGCGCATCGACCCGGCCCGGGTGGTCCTGGAGATCACCGAGAGCATCCTGATGTCCGACACCGAGGCGTCCGTGGCGGTCCTGCGCCGGCTCAAGGGCCTGGGCGTGGAGCTGGCCCTGGACGACTTCGGGACGGGCTACTCGTCGCTCAGCTACCTCCAGCGCTTCCCCGTGGACATGCTCAAGCTGGACAAGTCCTTCGTGGACGGGCTCGGCAAGGGCGAGGAGGAGGACTCCCGGCTGGCCCGCGCCATCATCGGGCTGGGCCGGATGCTCCACCTCCAGATCACCGCCGAGGGCATCGAGCGGCCCGAGCAGCTGGCCCGCCTGCGGGAGCTGGGCTGCGACCTGGGCCAGGGTTACCACTTCGCCAGGCCGCTGGCCGGGCCGGAGATGGAGGCCCTCCTGGCCGCCGCCGACGCCATCGCCAACGCGGACCGCCTTTCTCTGTGAACGTGGCTACACGGAGTGTGGGTCGATCATCAGAGAACCGGGGACCTGACCCGGCCCGGTGACGGGAGCCGGCGCTCAGGGCCGTTCGTCGCCGGTGCGGCCCCGGTCGACGGTCCAGCCCGCGTCGGTGATGGTGCGGGCCTCGAAGAACAGGCAGCCCTCGGGGCAGGCGAAGGGGTCGAGCTGGGCCACGTCCAGCCGGCAGCGCTGGATCCGCTCCTCGGCCGAGGTGGTGCGCTCGACGTAGTGCCGGCAGTCCCTGCGCACCCCCATGCCCGTATGGTACGGCGCCATGGCCGGCCGGCTCGTCGTGATCGGGGGTGATGCTGCCGGCATGTCGGCGTCCGCCCAGGCTCGCCGCCGGCGGGGCGATCTGGAGATCGTGGCCTTGGAGAAGGGCCGGTGGACCAGCTACTCGGCCTGCGGCATCCCGTACCTGGTGGGCGGCGACGTGGACGACGTGGACGACCTGGTGGTGCGCTCGCCCCAGGCCTTCCGCGACAGCTTGAACATCGACGTGCGCACCCGCCACGAGGTGACCGCCGTCGACCTGGAGGCCGGGCGGGTGGAGGTGCGCGACCACGTCCACGGCCGCACCTACGGCCTGGGCTACGACGCCCTGCTCGTCGCCACGGGCGCGGTGCCCTACCGGCCCGACCTGCCCGGCATCTCGGGGCCGCAGATCCACGGCGTGCAGGACCTGGAGGACGCCTCCCGCCTGCTGGCCGGGCTCGACGACAACGGGCCCGAGGACGTCGTGGTGGTGGGAGGGGGCTACATCGGGCTCGAGATGGCCGAGGCATTCGTGCGGCGGGGCTGCCCCCGCGTCACGGTCGTGGAGCGGGCCGCCGAGGTCATGGGGACGCTCGACCCGGACATGGGTGCACTGGTGGGGGACGCCATGCGCCGCTTCGGGATCGGGGTGCGCACCGAGGTCGAGGTCACCGCCTTCAGCCCCGGCACGGTCCACACCACCGACGGCGACCTGCCCGCCGGCCTGGTGGTGCTGGGCATGGGCGTCGTGGCCAACTCGGGCCTGGGCGCCGAGGCCGGCCTCGAGACGGGTGAGAAGGGCGGGGTCGTGGTGGACCGCCGCCAGGCAACGTCGGCCGAGGGGGTGTGGGCGGCCGGCGACTGCTGCCTCTCCTACCACCTGGTGGCCCGGCGCCCCGTGCACCTGCCGCTCGGCACGGTGGCCAACAAGCAGGGCCGGGTGGCAGGCGTGAACATCGGGGGCGGCTACGCCACCTTCGGCGGCGTGGTGGGCACGGCCGTGACGCGGATCTGCACCACCGAGGTGGCCCGCACCGGTCTCAACCAGCGGGAGGCCACCCGGGCCGGCATCGGTTGGGAGGCGGTTCGCGTCACCAGCTCGACGCGGGCCGCCTACCTGGCGGGCGGCGGGGAGATCGTGGTGAAGATGCTCGCCGAGCGGGGCTCGGGCCGCCTCCTGGGCGCCCAATTGGTGGGGCAGGAGGGGGCGGCCAAGCGGATCGACGTGGTGGCCACCGCCATCACGGCCGGCCTGACGGTGGAGGAGATCATCGACCTCGACCTCTCCTACGCGCCGCCGTTCTCCCCCGTCTGGGACCCCGTGCAGGTGGCGGCCCGTCAGGCCGCCAAGGCGGTGGCCGCCGCCCGCTGAGCCGATCGGGTTCACAAACTGGAAATCTTGGGGGAACGGGCGGGAAACACCCTTTCGCAAAGCTGCACTCGTCCCCGAGAGGCGGGGCAGAGGGGGAATGCGGATGGAGTTCGACAGCGGCAACACCGCCTGGGTGCTCACCTCGACGGCGCTGGTCCTGTTCATGACGCCCGGGCTGGCCTTCTTCTACGGGGGCATGGTCCGGTCCAAGAACGTGCTCGGCATGCTCATGCAGAACTTCTTCACCATTGGACTGGTGAGCGTGCTCTGGGCCCTGGTCGGGTTCAGCCTGGCCTTCGGGGACGGCGGCAAGTGGATCGGCAACTTCGACTTTGCCGGCCTCAAGGACGTGGGCGACGCCGCCCTCGCCCTCCCCGGGTACACCGGGGCGGGCGCGCTCACCATCCCGCCCATCGTTTTCTGCGCCTTTCAGATGACGTTCGCCATCATCACCCCGGCTTTGATCACGGGGGCCATCGCCGACCGGGTGAGGTTCATCGGATGGGCGCTCTTCCTGGGGCTCTGGAGCGTGCTGGTCTACTCGCCCGTTGCCCACTGGGTGTTCAGCCCCACCGGCTGGCTGTTCCAGCGCGGCGCCCTCGACTTCGCCGGCGGCACGGTCGTCCACATCAACGCCGGCATCGCCGCGCTGGCCCTCGTGCTGGTGGTCGGCAAGCGGAGAGGGTGGCCCCGGGAGGGAATGCCGCCCCACTCGCTGCCCCTCACGCTCCTCGGCACCGGCATCTTGTGGTTCGGGTGGTTCGGCTTCAACGCCGGCTCCGCCCTGGCCTCCGGCAACCTGGCCGGCCAGGCCCTGATGAACACCCACCTGGCCGCCGCCGCCGGCATGCTGGGGTGGATCGTGGCCGAGGTCCTCAAGGAGAAGAAGGCCACGACCCTGGGCGCAGCCTCGGGCGCGGTGGCCGGCCTGGTGGCCATCACGCCCTGCGCCGGCTTCGTGGGCGGCATGGCGCCCGTGGTGATCGGCTTCCTGGCCGGGGTGGGTTGCCTGCTGGCCATCCAGCTCAAGTTCAGGTTCGGCTACGACGACTCGCTCGACGTGGTGGGCGTCCACCTGGTGGGCGGCATCATCGGCTCGCTCCTCCTCGGCTTCTTCGCCGACACCGCGGTGAACTCGGCGGCGGTCGACGGGGTGTTCTTCGGAGGCGGCGCCGATCTGCTCCTGGACCAGTTCGTGGCGGTAGGGGCCACCATCCTGTTCTCGGGCGGCCTCACGTTCGTGCTGGCCAAGGTGGTGGACATGGCCGTCGGCCTCCGGGTCAGCGATGACGAGGAGAGCGCCGGCCTCGACACCACCCAGCATGCGGAGACCGGCTACAACCTGGGAGAGTTCGGGTCCATGGGGAGGATCGGCTGATGAAACTGGTCACCGCCATCGTCAAGCCGTTCAAGCTCGACGACGTGAAGGATGCCCTCAAGGCCCTCGACATCCAGGGCATGACCGTGGCCGAGGCCCAGGGCTTCGGCCGCCAGCGAGGCCACACCGAGGTGTACCGAGGCGCCGAGTACACGGTGGACTTCGTCCCGAAGGTCAGGGTCGAGGTCCTCACCGACGACGCCGACGTGACCCGCGTCGTCGACGCCATCGTCGCCGCGGCCCGAACCGACAAGATCGGCGACGGCAAGGTGTGGGTGACGCCGGTCGAGAACGTGGTCCGCATCCGCACCGGGGAGATGGGCCCCGACGCGATCTGAGCGAGCTTCGCTCCTTGCAGAAGGCGGGCCCCGCGGGCCCGCCTTCTGCCGCGCCTACGCCGACGTCGCCGACCGCTGGCTGACCGGTCTCCTGGGCGACCAGGAGGGCATGGCCCTGGTGGCGGTGGGTGGCTACGGGCGGCGGGAGCTGTGCCCGGCCAGCGACCTGGACGTGGTCCTGGTGCACCGGGGCGGCGCCACCGCCGGCGTGGTGAAGTCCGTGGCGGAGCAGATCTGGTACCCGGTCTGGGACGCCGGCGTGGGCCTGGACCACAGCGTGCGCACGGTCAAGGAGGCGCTGTCGGTGGCGGGCACCGACCTCAAGGCCGCCCTCGGCCTGCTCGACGCCCGCCTGGTGGCCGGAGACGAAGCCCTGGCCGCCGACCTGGCCGAGCGGGCCAGGGCCCAGTGGCGCAAGGCCGCCCACCGCTGGCTGCCCGCCCTGGCCGAGGCGGTGGCGGCCCGCCACAGCCAGTTCGGCGAGGTGGCCTTCCTGCTCGAGCCGGAGCTCAAGGAGGGCCGGGGCGGGCTCCGTGACGTGGCCGCCCTGCGGGCCGCGGCCCTGGCCACGCCGGTGGTCGACGGGAGCGGGCCCATGGTGTCGGCCGCCTACGAGACGCTCCTCGAGGTGCGGGTCGAGCTGCACCGCCGGGCCGGCCGCGTCCTCGACCGGCTGCTCCTCCAGGAGCAGGACGGGGTGGCCGCCGCCCTCGGCTCTGCCGACGCCGACGCCCTGATGGCGGCCGTCGCCGCCGCCGGCCGCACCATCGCCTGGGCCAGCGACGACGCCTGGCGCCGGGTGACGTCGGCCCGGGCCGGTCCCAAAGGCCGCACCACCGGGCGGGACCGGCCCCTGTCGGCCGGCCTGGCCCTGCGCGACGGGGAGATCGTGCTCAGCGGATCGGCCGATCCGGGGGGCGACCCGTCGCTGGTGCTACGGGCCGCGGCGGCCGCCGCCGAACTGGGCGCGCTCGTAGCC
>JBOGHQ010000079.1:0-11740 GCA_050744785.1 Acidimicrobiales bacterium
GAGAGAGCGAAGCGAACGAATGAGGTCGAGGCTCTAGCCCTCTCGGGCCGTCCTCAAGCCTCAGGCGGGCGGTGACGATATGGGCGGGTGGTGGACCGGTCCCTGGACCTGCTGCAGTCCGTGCTCAACGGGCTCTCCGCCGGCACCGATCCGGCCCGGTTGCTCCACGACGGCCTGAGCGGTGCCGTGGCGGCCACGGGGGGCACCGAAGGGGCCGTCCTGCGCCTCAGCGCGGCCGGGGAGGAGGTCCTGGCCACCATGGGCCACGCCTCGGCGCCGGCCCGCGCCACGGCCCGGGCCGCGGTGGAGGGAGGGCGGCTGGTGCGCCGGCGCGACCCCCAGACCGGCCTCACCACTGCCGCCGAGCCACTCCGGGCCGGGTCCCGCGTGGTGGGCGCAGTCGTGGTCGGGGGCTCCCTCGACCGGCTCGACCCCGCGCCCCTCCCCCTCTACGCCGCCGCCCTGGCCGCCGTGCTCCAGCGCCATACACGGGTGGCGCCGGATCTGCTGCCCGAGGTGTTCTCCTCACTGGCGGCTGCGGCCGGCCAGCTGGACCCCACCGCGGTGGCGGCGGTGGCCCTCGACGGGGCCCGGGCCCTGTTCGGCGGCGCGTCCGGCCTCTGCGCCCTGTCCACGGACGGACCGCTACGGGTCACCAACTTCCGGGGCATCGCCGCCGAGCGGCTGGTGACGGCGTCCCGCCATCCCGAGTTCCGGGCCTTCCTCTCCGGGGACCGGCTCCGCGTGGACGAGCCGGCCCAGCCCGTGGTGGCCCAGCTGGGCGTGCTCGGGGAGGTCGCCGTGGGCGTGCCGCTGGCCGCCGGCGGCCGGTCCCTCGGCCGCTTGGTCCTGCTCCTCTCGGCCGTGCCCAGCCCGGCCGAGCGCTCCCTCCTGACCGGCTTCGCCGACCACGTGGCGGTGTGCCTGCTCACGTCCCAACTCGGCTCAGCGGTGGCCGACTACGAGCAGCGGCTGTCGTCGCTGGCCCACTCGGTGGCCCAGCCGGTGGTGATGGTCGACGTGGCCGGCTGCCTGGTCGAGGTCAACGGAGCGGCCGCCAACGCCTTCAGCCTGGCCTCGGGGTTCGAGCGGGGCCGCCCCGTGGTGGGCCGGCTGGGGCACCCCGCCCTGGAGGAGATGCTGACCTCGGGCCGGGAGACGAGCGCCGAGGTGGTGGTCGGCAGCGGCGAGCAGCGGGTCTACCGGGCCAGCGTGCGGCGCATGCGGGGCAGCGACGGTCGGGTCACCGGCCGGGTCCTGGTCATGGACGATGTCACCGGCCAGCGCCAGATGGACGCCCTCAAGGCCGACTTCGTGGCCGTGATCGGCCACGAGCTGCGCACTCCGATCACCGTCATCAAGGGCTACATGCAGACGTTGGTGCGCCGGGGCGACAGCCTCACGCCGGAGCGCAAGGCGCAGGCCCTCAACGCCCTCGAGTCGAACGTCAACCGGCTGGAGCGGCTCATCGAGGACCTGCTGTTCATGTCGGCCATCGAGCAGCGCTCGGCCGCCATGGAGGTGCGCCCCCACGACCTGTCGTCCCTGCTCCGGGGCGAGGCCGGCCCGCGGGTGGTGGTCACCACCCCCTCCCATCCGGTGGAGGTCCAGGTCGACGACGCCCGCCTGGCGCGGGTCCTGCACCACCTGCTCTCCAACGCCCTGGAGCATTCCGAGGGCGAGGTCCGCCTGGAGCTGGTCGAGGCCGAGGACGAGGTGGAGGTCTCGGTCACCGACACGGGGCCCGGGATCTTCTCGGGCGACCTCCCCTACCTGTTCGACCGCTTCCGCCAGCTGGACAGCTCCTCCACCCGGGCCCACGGCGGTGTGGGCATCGGCCTCTACATCTGCCGGCGGGTCGTCGAGGCCCTGGGGGGCCGCATCTGGTGCGAGAGCCGCCTCGGCGTGGGCAGCCGCTTCATCTTCACCCTCCCCACCACGCCGATCACCGCTGGCAGCGTCCCCACGCCCGTCTCCTAGCTTGGGCGGGTGGAGCCGCTCCTGCGCCCACCCATCGGCTTCGCCCACCGGGGCGCCCGGGCCCATGCCCCCGAGAACACCTTGGATGCGTTCCGCCTGGGCCTGCGCCTCGGCGCCACCGGGCTGGAGAGCGACGTCTGGCTGACCGCCGACGGAGTGGCGGTGCTCGACCACGACGGGCAGGTCCGGGCCGGGCTGCGCCGGCGGGCCATGGCCGACCTGCCCCGGTCGGCCCTGCCCGACCACGTGCCGTCGCTGGAGGAGCTCTTCGAGGCCTGCGGCACCGGCTTCCACCTGTCCCTCGACGTGAAGGACCCCGCCGCCGCGCCCACCGTGCTGGCCGTGGCCGGCGGCGCCGGGCACGCCCTCGACCACCTCTGGCTGTGCCACCCCGACTGGCGCCAGGTGGCCCAGTGGCGGGAGCTGTCGGACGGCGTGCGCCTGGTGGACTCCACCCGCCGCCGGTTCATGAAGGAGGGGCCCGAGCGCCGGGCCGCCACCCTTGCCGACGCCGGCGTGGACGCCGTCAACCTGCACCACACCGACTGGACGGGCGGCTTCACCACGCTGTTCCACCGCTTCGAGCGCCTGGCCCTGGCCTGGGACTGCCAGCACGAGCGGGTGCTGGCCAACGTCCTCCACATGGGCGTGGACGGCGTCTACTCCGACCACGTCGACCGCATGGCCGACGCCATCGCCGGTTTCGGCTCGGGACCATAGGTTCCTCGCCGAATGGGCCGCCTGCGGCGGCGGGAACAACCGCCCGCCCAGAACCTGGGGCGAGGTTCCTTCGTGGCGCGGGATCACAGGAGGGAGAAGGCGCTCACCGGCCAGACGCGGACGAAGGCCCGGCCGATGATGCGGGACTCGGAGATGGCCCCGAAGACCCGGCTGTCGCTGGAGTTCCCCCGGTTGTCGCCCATCACCCACACGTAGCCCTCGGGGACGTGCTGCGGCCCGAACTGCCCGGTGACGGTGCCGCGTGGCAGGTACGGCTCCCGAAGGGGCCGGTCGTCCACGTAGACGAGGCCGTCCTTGCCCTCCACCGTCTCGCCGGGAAGAGCGACGACCCGCTTGATGAGGTCGCGGATCTGGCCGGTGTCGTTGCGAGGCCGCTCGAAGACGACCACGTCGCCGCGATGGATGTCGTGGAGCCGGTAGCTGAGCTTGTTGACCAGGACCCGGTCCTGGATCTCGAGGGTGGGCTCCATGGACGCCGACGGGATGTAGAAGGCCTGGAGCAGGTAGGTCTTGATGACCAGGGCGGCCAGCAGGGCGGCCCCGATGATGACGACCCACTCCACGGTGTTGCGCATGGGGCTGTGCCGCCGCTTCGAGCCGGGCGGCGCGTCGTCCATCTCGGTCATCTCGGCCACCTGGCCCGTGGTGGGCGGGGCGTCCTCGACCAGGGTCATCGTCGACCGGGCCGGCTGCGCCGCCCTGCCGCCCACGCCGAGGGGTGCGCCGAAGAGCTCGGCGTCGTCATCCCGGCCGGAAGCAGGAGGGTGAGGTGGATCGAAGGTGAAACCAGCGGGGGCCACGTCCACGAACGAATCGTCGGGCCGCTGCTCGCCCACGGCGGTGTCCGCCAGCACCGGGGGCGGTGCCGCCCGGCGGGCCAGCCGCCGGCGCCGGAAGCGGGCCCGCCTCGACCGGGTGGGCGGGCGTGCGGGACGGACGTCACCCGGGAGGTTCACGGCGAGGTCATGGTACTGCCGTAGCGGGCCAGCACCCGGGCGGCGGCGGCGGCGGCAACCTCGGTGTCGCCCTCCACGACACGGGCGCCCGTTCCCAGCCGGAGCAGCAACCGCTCCAGCCAGGCCCGCTCGCTCACCCGCAGGCGCACACGCAGCCGGCCGTCGGCCTGCTCCTCGGCGCCCTCCACGGGGTACTCCTCCGCGACCCACCGAGCCTCGGGCGGCAGCTCGAGCACCACCACCGGGTCTCCGGGACGGGGGTTGAAGACGGGGGGTGGCGAAGGGCGGGGGCGGGGCTGGAAAGTGGCATCGAGCACGGAGGCCGACCGCATGCGATCCACCCGGAAGATGCGATCGGCGGTGGCCAGGTGGCACCAGGCCGCCACGTACCACTGCCCGGAGGCGTTGAAGACCTGGTGGGGGTCCACGGTGCGCCGGGCCCAGGCGTCCCGCCCGTAGGAGTAGTACTCGATCTCCACCTGGTGGGCCTCGGCGGACGCCCGCTGCACGGCGGCCAGGACCTCGGGGGGCGCCCCACCCAGTTCCACGCCCACCGACTCGTCCGGGTCCACGCCCAGCACCGCCGCCACCTTGGCCAGGCCCCGCGCCAAGGGCCCCTCCGGGTCAGTGCCCGGCACGGCCAGCAGGGCGGCGCCGGAGGCCACCAACGCCAGCCCCTCGGCGGGGGTGAGGCGGAGGGGGCGCTCGAACCACTCGGCGAAGCGGATCCACACCCGGCCGTCCTCGACGGTGGCGTCGATCAGGGTGTCGGGGGTGAAGGGGTGGACGCCGCAGAGGAACAGCAGCCCGAGATCGTCCACCAGCTCGGCCTCGGTGCAGCCGAACCTGGCGCACACGTCGTCGATGCGGGGCCCGTCCTGGCTGGCCACCCACGGCACGAGGGCGAGCAGGCGGCGGAGGCGCACCTCGGAAGAGGCCACCGGGCTCACGCCGCCCCCTCCCCTGGCCCGGCCAGGCCCTGCAGCCAGGCCACCATCTCGGCCCGCAGCTCCGGTGGGCCGAGCACCTCGGCGTGGTGCAAGAACCCGAGGACGAAGGAACGAAAGGCGTCCCTGTTGGTGACCGGCAGGGCCAGGACGGCGCCGCCGTCGGGCCGGCGCTGGCGAAGAGCGTCGGCGCCGGCCTTGGCCACCGCCCAATCGGCCTGCTCGGCGTCGACCAGCACGGTCGCCTCCACTTCCTCCTCGTCGCCCATGCGCCACGGTGGCGGGGCCGGCACCGGCGGGCCGGCGCGGGCCGGCTGCTCGAACGAGGCCGCGCCGCCGGCCACGAGGGGCCCGTCGATGCGGTCCAGCCGGAAGTTGCGCACGTCGTCGCGGCCGTGATCGCGGCCGATCAGGTACCAGTGGCCGGACGCGAACGAGAGGCGGTGCGGGTCCACCGTCCGCGCCGAGCCCTTGTACCCGAACCGCACGGTGCGCCGCTCGCTGACGGCGGCGAAGAGGGCGGGCAGGTGCTCGCTGCCCGGCAGGGCCGCCACCGGGCCGGCGACCCCGTTCCCGCCGTTCCCGCCGGTGGCGCCACCCAACTTCCAGATGGCCACGCCGGCCGCTTCGGGCCCGGTCGAGCGGCCGGTGGTCCCGCCGCCCCCCACCCGCACCGCCGACACGGCCAAGTGCAGGGCGGCCAGCTCGTCGGGAACCAGACCCGGGTCGGCGAGGCGGTACTGGTCGGGAGGGATCCGGTAGCCGTCGCCCACGTCGGCCTCCAGCGGCTCGGTGACCAGCGGGATCCCCATGGCCCGCAGCGCATCCTTGTCCCGCTCGAAGGCGCGCCGGGCCGACGGGCCGGTGCCGTAGCCGGGGACGCGCTGCTGGATCTCGGCTCGCGTCAGCGGCTGCCGGGCATCGAGCAGGGCGGCCACCAGGTTGAGCAGCCGCTCGAGGCGGTTCACCGCCGGGAGGCTACCGACGCCGCCAGCAGCCCGGCCGCGGCGGCGTAGGCGAAGAAGCGGGGGTCGTCGGCCACGGGGCGGCCCATGGTGGTGACGCCGTCGAGGCCGTGCCTGGCCATGAGCGCCACCACGTCGGGAACGTCGACGGGCACCACCCGGTGGATCGACGGGGCCGGCTCCGGATCGCCGCGCGGGACGGGCACCAGGGCCGGCTGGGCGGCCAGCTCCAGCACCGAGGTGGAGTGGTGGCTGAGCCCACGATGCCGCTGGCGCGGGTCCTTGTCCGACCACCGCAGGGCCACGATGGCGGTGGCACCGGCCCTGACGGTGAGGTCCACCAGGCCGGCGCCCTCCAGCGCGCCGTGGCCGCGAGCGGTGCCCGTGCCCACCATGCCGGGCCCGGGACCGACCACCACCGCATCAGCCGCCGCCGGTCCGGTGGCCACGTCCAGGGCCGAGAAGGGATTGACCGCCTCGTAGTCGCCGCCAAAGGCCTGGCCGGCGCTGACGGTGGCGGCCAGCAGGCCCGACGCCCGCAGGCCGGCCACCAGGTCGGAGAGAGCCAGGGGCAAGGCCGCCGTGTCGGTCATCACGAACGCCAGCCGGCACCCCGGCGCGCCCTCGGCGAACCCGGCCGCCACCCCGGCCAGCTGGCTGTGGAGGGCGCACACCACCACGGGCAGTCCCTGCAGCGAGGGCGGGGCGGCGTAGCCCTCCACCTCCTCCACCACGCCCGTGTCGACCTGGATCGGCGTGTAGCGCAGCTTCATCACGTGCCCCGCGCCGGGCAGGACCAGATCGCGCCGGGCCAGGTTCCAGTGGACGACGTCCCAGCCGCCGGTCCCCAGTCCGAGGTCGACGGCGGTGGTGTTCACCACCACGTCGTCGCCCACCGCCACCGGCCCGATCAGCGCGGTGAGGACGTAGGCCCGCCGGCCCGAGTCGAGCAGGACCCGCTGCAGCCCCTCCCGCTCGGACTGGATCTCGGTGACGACGTGGGTCGAGAAGCTGGGCACGAGCGACCGGCGCGGCGACCTACAGGGACGCGATCAGCTTTTCGACGCGCTCGTCCCGGGCCTTGAAGGGGTCCTTGCACAGCACCGTGCGCTGGGCCTGGTCGTTGAGCTTCAGGTGGACCCAATCCACCGTGAAGTCGCGCCGGCGCTCCTTGGCCCGCCGGATGAACTCGCCCCGCAGCCGAGCTCGAGTGGTCTGGGGCGGCTCGTCCACGGCGGTCTCGATGGCCTCGTCGGTGCAGACCCGCTCCACCATGCCCCGCTCCTGCATCTTGTAGAACAGGCCGCGCTCGCGCGACACGTCGTGGTACTGGAGGTCCATCAGGGCGATCTTGGGGTGGGTCAGCGGCACCCCGTGGCGGTCCTGGTACCCCTGGAGCAATTTGTGCTTGATGACCCAATCGCACTCTCGGTCCAGCGAGAGCGGGTCCTTCTCCAACCCGGTGAGGCAGTGCTCCCACATCATAAGGGCCTGCTCCTCCAGCGGCCCGAAGCCGCGCTGGTGGTGGTACTTCTGGGCCCGGGTGAGGTACTCGGACTGGATGTCGATGGCGGTGACCTCGCGCCCGTTGGCCAGCCGGACGCGCCGCTTGCAGGTGGGGTCGTGGCTGATCTCCCGGATGGCCCGGATGGGGTTCTCCAGGGTCATCTCCCGCAGCACCACGTTGGGGTCCTCCAGCATGCGCAGCATCATGCTGGTGGTCCCCACCTTCAAGAAGGTGGCGTACTCGCTCATGTTGGAGTCCCCCACGATCACGTGGAGGCGGCGGAACCGCTCGGCGTCGGCGTGGGGCTCGTCGCGGGTGTTGATGATGGGGCGGCTGCGGGTGGTGGCGCTGCTGACGCCCTCCCAGATGTGCTCGGCCCGCTGGCTGATGCAGTACACGGCGCCACGGGCCGTCTGGAGCACCTTGCCGGCGCCGGCGTAGATCTGGCGGGACACGAAGAACGGGATGAGGACGTCGGCGTAGTGGCCGAAGTCGTCCCGCCGGCTGGTGAGGTAGTTCTCGTGGCACCCGTAGGAGTTGCCGGCCGAGTCGGTGTTGTTCTTGAACAGGTAGATGACGCCCCGGATGCCCTCCTCCCGCAGCCGCTGCTCGGCGCTGAGGAGCAGGTGCTCGAGGATGCGCTCCCCCGCCTTGTCGTGCACGACCAGGTCGTAGATGGAGTCGCACTCGGGCGTGGCGTACTCGGGGTGGCTGCCCACGTCGAGGTACAGGCGGGCCCCGTTCTCCAGGAACACGTTGCTGCTGCGGCCCCAGCTCACCACCCGGCGGAACAGATAGCGCGCCACCTCGTCGGGGCTGAGCCGGCGCTGGCCGCGGAGGGTGCAGGTGACGCCGTACTCGTTCTCGAGCCCGAAGATGCGTCGGTCCACCTGTGACGTGCCTCCCCTGAGGAACGGCCCTCGACCCCACGGTACCGTCCGCCCGGACCGACGCGGCGCGCTCCTGTTGCTCTCAGCCCTCTGCGCCGGGGGGCGCCTGGTCGGCCTTCGGCTCCGGCGGCGTGGGTTCGGGTGGCGGCTCGTCCGGCGCCGGCGCGGTGGCCAGCAGGTCCGCCAGCTCGGCGTCGACGATGCGGCGGAAGGCCCGCCGCTCCGGGGTCCGCTCCAGCACGGCCACCTCGAGATCGGCCGGGAGCAGGGCCCGGTCGGGCCCGGCCAGCGCCGTGGTGGCGGCCCGCAGGGCGTCGCCCAGTCCCCAGCCGGCCGTGTAGGAGCCCGCCATGCGCTCGTGGATGGCGTCGGCCTCGCCGCCCAGCACTGCGAAGTGGTCCTCGTCGAAGATCGTGCCGCTGAAGTCGATGTGGTACAGCTGGTCCTCGCCCTCGCTCCCGGCGGTGCCGACCTCGGCCACCAGGATCTCCACCTCCATGGGCTTGATCTCGCGGGTGAACACCTGGCCCAGCCACTGGGCATAGGCGTTGGCGAGCGACCGGGCGTCGACGTCCTCCCGGCTGTACTCGTAGCCCTTGATGTCGGCGTGGCGCACGCCGCCCACCCGCAGCTGGTCGAACTCGTTGAACTTGCCCACGCCGGCGAAGGCGATGCGGTCGTAGATCTCGCTGATCTTGTGCAGCGTGCGGGACGGGTTCTCGGCGGCCAGGAGGATGCCGCCGGCGTACACCACGCCCACGAGCGATCGGCCCCTGGCGATGCCCTTGCGGGCATAGTCCGCCTTGTCCTTCATCATCTGCTCGGGGGCGACGTAGAAGGGCATGCTCATGGGTGCATCCCCCGGTTGGTGCGCCGGTCGATCAACGCCTTGAAGCGCTCGGCCACCTCGGCCTCCGGCACCGTGTTGAACCCCTCGGCCGAGATGGTGGCGATGACGGGGTAGATGCCCCGCACCGGATCGGGGCCGCCCGTGGCGCTGTCCTCCTCGGCCGCCTCGTAGAGGCTCTGGATGGCCAGCTCCAGGGTGGCGTTCAGGTCCATGCCCTCGGTCCACCCCAGCTTGACGGTGGTGCGGGCGTCCCGGCCGCCCGACCCGTCGGCGTGGTAGTCCGACTCCTCGTAGCGCCCGCCGGTGACGTCGTAGGTGAAGATGCGGCCCCGCCGCCGGCGCAGGTCGTAGCCGGCGAAGATGGGCACGACCAGCAGGCCCTGGAAGGCCATGGCCATGTTGGCCCGGATCATCCCGGCCAGCTGGTTGGCCTTGCCCTCCAGGCTGAGGGCGGCTCCCTCCACCTTCTCGTAGTGCTCCAGCTGGAGCTGGAACAGCTTCACCATCTCCATGGCCGGCCCCGCCGCACCGGCGATGGCCACCCCCGAGTGGCGGTCGGCCGGGTACACCTTCTCCATGCTGCGGTGGGCGATGGTGGACCCCGCCGTGGCCCGCCGGTCGCCGGCCATCACCACGCCGCCGGCGTAGCGGACTGCCACGATCGTCGTCCCGTGGGTCACCCGCTGCTCGTCCACCTCGAAGCTGGGTTCTACCCCGCGCACGCGCCGCCACAGCGTCGAGAAGCTCGGTCCCGGGTCCTCCGCGGGTGAGAACAGCGGCAGGTTCATGGCCGGCCGGAGGCTACTTGCTGCTCACGCCGGCCGGCGAAGGGGTCGAGGCCTCGCCGTGGACGCGTCGGGTACAGGGCTACCGCCAACTTCCCAAGCTCGCCTCGGCGCTTCGCCACCCCGTGGGCACCGAATCGAATCGAATCCTACGCCATGTCGCCTTCCCGTTTGCGAGAACAATTTGGTAGTGGACTTTCGCACTTCTTGAGGACGGGGCTTGACCATGATCAGTTCTGGTCCGTCTTGGTCCCAGGAGCAGGGGGTCCTGCCCTGAGCTGAGCGTCGCTTCAATAGAGCACGACTCGTTGCGTCGTCGGCGCGGGGTTTCGGGTCCGGGGGTTGCTCAGCGCTTCGCGTGGCTGAGTTCGGCCTCCACGAGCTCAAGGGTGAGCTCGTGGAGCTCGTCCAAGAGGTTTCGCAGCCGCCTGCTGTTGTCGAGCATCGGCTTGAGGGCGGCGAGCTGTTCCTCGGTGAGCACCTTGGTCACGGTGCGCTGGGCCACCTTGCGGGTCCACACGATGTAGGGACCGTGGAGCCGTGCCGGTTCCCCGTGACAGGCGCAACGGGGATTCCCGCAGCGGGTGCGGCGGACCTGTATCGATCCCGGCAGCGCCAGGTCCACGGCCGCCAGCGCCGCGGTGACGCGCTG
Source organism: Acidimicrobiales bacterium (assembly GCA_050744785.1). Taxonomy (GTDB): domain Bacteria; phylum Actinomycetota; class Acidimicrobiia; order Acidimicrobiales; genus JBOGHQ01. Next base: position 10,274 of record JBOGHQ010000079.1, read on the forward strand.
CTGGCGGCGGCGCTGGGCAGCGGAGAGCGGCAGTGTCGTCGTCTGGGCCATCGGCATCCACCCTATCCCCGTCAGCCGTCGGTATGCATACCGACGGCAGAAGACGACCGGGGAGAGGAGACACATGACGGCGCGCGTCGAGGTCGCAGCGAAACGGGATGGCTTCGCGGCGCTGGTGGAGTTGGCCCGCTCGGTGTTCAGCGCGCCGAGCTTCGCCATCTTCAAAGACCTGATGGGCGGTTGGGTGCTCGCTCCCGGCCGGCGCACGATCACCGCGATCATCTCGGTGGCCGACCCCGACGGCCGGCGCGCCCACGACGCGTACCACCGTTTCGTGCGTGACGGGGCGTGGGCCATGGCCCGGCTGTGGCGGGTGCTGGCCGTCCACGCCATCGCCCGCTTCGCCCCCGCAGGGGTGGTCGGCCTGGACTGCGACGACACGCTGTTCCACAAGAGCGGCCGGCGCGTCGACGGGGCGGGCGTGTTCCGCGACGCGGTGCGCTCCACCGCTCGGAGCGTCGTCCACGCCGTGGGGCTGAACCTGGTCGTCATCACCTTGCGGGTGGTCCCGCCTTGGGGAGGATGCCCGATCGCCCTGCCCATCAACGTCCGGCTTCACCGCAAGGCCGATGCCACCACCACCGTCGCCCACGCCGCCGACATGATCCGCGAGCTGGCGGGCTGGCTCCCGGAGCGGTCCTTCCACCTCTGCGCCGACGGCGCCTACGCCTCCCTGGCCGGCGCCGGGCTGCCCAGGACGCATCTGACGTCCCGGATGCGCCGCGACGCCGCCCTGTACGAGCCCGCACCCCCGCCCACCGGCCGGCGAGGCCGTCCCCGCACCAAAGGCGACCGGTTGCCCACCCCGCCCGAGCTCGCCGCCCAGGCCCGCCCCCGGGACTGGCAGCGGGCCAGCATCGACGTCCGCGGCCACAACGTCGAGCGCCTCGTGTACATCCGCGACGTGCTCTGGTACAGGGTGAACAAGGGTGACCTCGTTCGCCTCGTCGTCGTACGCGACCCGGACGGGATCGAACCCGACGACTTCTTCTTCACCACCGATCTCGCTGCCACCGGAGCCGAGGTCGCCTCTCGCTATGCAGGGCGCTGGTCCATCGAGGTCACCTTCCGCGACGTCAAGCAGGACCTCGGCGGGGAGAACCCCCAGTCCTGGAAGCGCAAGGGACCCGAACGTGCCGCGTGCTTGTCGTTGTGGCTCCACGGCCTCGTGTGGTGCTGGTACCTCGACACCCACCCGGGCGGAGCCACCTGGCCGACGAGGCCCTGGTACCGCCACAAGGTCACGCCCAGCTTCCTCGACGCCCTCGCCGCGCTACGCCGCCAGCTGTGGTCCCAAAGAATTACGGGCCTGTCATCCCAAACGCGGGACACCGGCAAAATCACTGAAGCCCTGCTCGACACGCTCGCCTATGCGGCCTAACGCCATCGAGCACTGCGAAACTCCAC
>JBOGHQ010000080.1:0-14633 GCA_050744785.1 Acidimicrobiales bacterium
ATCGCACCATCCGCCTTCTCACGACGGCGAGACGCCGGCGCGGCGCCGGCCGGGCAGCACCTGGGCCCGGGCGCGGGCGTCGCCGGCCCGGTCCGACCTCAGCGGGGCGAGGCGCTGGAAGAACGCCGTCACCCGGGCTCCCTCGGCGTGGGCCCGTTCCACGTCGGCCACGTTGCGCCCGAAGCCGCCGGTGGGGGCGGGCCCGTCGCTCAGGACCCACAGCGGAAGCTCGACGTCGCGGTTCATGCGGCAGGCGGCCACCAGACGGGAACAGCCGTCGGTGCCCACCGCCGGAAGGGGGACGGGCAGGACGGTGGACAGGTCGTCGTCCTCGCCGCCCACCTGCAGCACGTCGAGGGGCTGGCGCCAGCCGCCGTCGTAGACGGCGGCCACGGCGCGGGCCAGGGCCTGGTCCAGCGGGATGGCCGACGCCGCCCACTGGCGCACCGCCCAGGCCAGCGCGGTGCGGCCCGGCCCCCGCTCGCCCGGGCCGCCCGCCCCCTCGACGTCGGGCGGGTAGTTGCGGCGGCGCTGGGCCAGCCAGTCGCCGAGGTCGTGGCGACCCACCCCGGCGGCCCGGCCCAACACGACGTCGACCAGGACCCGGTCCAGCTCGTAGACGGGCAGGGCCCGGGTCCCCATGGCCACCACCGCCTGGGGCTGGCGCTCCTTGATGGCCTCGTAGGCCAGCACGTGGCCGGCCAGGAGGTGGTCGAGGCTGCGGATGGTGGCAGCCAGGTCCAGGCGCCGCCCCGGCGGGTAACGGCCCGACAGGTAGGACCAGATGGCCGACATGTTGAGCTGGTCGATCGTGACCCAGTGATGGGTGCGGCCCGCGAAGTGGTCCACGGCTGTCTCCACCCAGTGGCGGAAGCGCTCGGGCGCGTCGGGCCGGAGCCAGAAGTCGACCCCCATCCAGGCTGGGTGGGCGAAGCGGTGCAGCGTCACGGCCGGCTGCAGGCCGTGCTCGTGGCAGCAGTCCAGCAGCCGGCAGTAGGCGGCCACCGCCCGCCGGTCGATCTGGCCGTCGAGCGGTTCGCAGCGGGGCCACTCCACGCAGACCCGGATCGCGTCGCAGCCCACCGCCGCGGCGCGGGCCACCTCCAGTTCCCAGTTCCCCCACAGCTGGCCCGTCGAGGGGCGGGCCCGGCCCTCGATCTCCCACCAGTACCAGTTGTTGGCCGGCTGGTCGGGCCGGTTGAACCCGCCCTCGGCGTCGAAGCCCCCGAGCACCACGCCGACCCGGAACGGGGTCGGGTCGCCGGGCGGGGTCGTCACCGACGCAGTGTGACACGCGGGTCTTGCAGCCGCCCGAGGAAGTTGGTGACCTTCAGGCCCTCTTCAGCCACGCCCGGCAGACTGCGGCTGTGGGCTCAGATCGACGCCGTGCGCTCATCTGCGACGACGACGAGAGCACCAGCCACGCCCTCGGCGCCATCCTGCCCCGCTGCGGCTTCGAGGTGGTGGCCACGGTGGAGAGCTTCGGCGCCGCGCTGGTAGAGGCGGCGCTGGCCCGGCCGGATGTCGTGGTGGTGGAGCTGGCCACCGCGGGCGACCTGGGCGTCCATGTGGTGGACGCCATCGAGGCCGCCCTGCCAGGTTGCGCCATCGTCGTGCTGTCGCCGTTCGAGGCCCTCCGTGCCTCGCTCTTGGAGGCCGGTGCCTACGACGTGGTGTCCAACGCCGAGCGGGACCTCCGGGACCTCCAGCGGTGCCTGGTCCGCCTCAGCCAGGAACTGCACCGTTCGGAGCCGGGCCCGGTGGCACAGGTGGGGGGACCGCCGGCCGCCCAGGACTGACCTCCGCGGGGAAGCGGAGGACGAAGGCGCCCTGCTCGTAGACCAGGCCGCCGCCGCCGGCTTCCGCCAGGCTGCGGGCGATGGCCAGGCCGAGCCCCGAGCCGCCCCGCCCGTCCAGGCTGACGAAGCGGTCGAAGATCTGTTCCTCCATCCCGGCCGGGACGCCGTCGCCGTCGTCGGCCACCCGCACCTCGACGCCCCGGCCACCGGGGGCCGCCCCCACCGTCACCTCCACCCGCCGCCGGGCGTGGCGGCGGGCGTTGTCCAGCAGGTTGGCCACGATCTCCTTGGTGGCTCGGGGGTCGAGCTGGGGCCGGCCCGGCCCGTCGGCGGTGACCACGATCTCCAGGTCGGGCGCCAGCAGCCGGGCCCGGCCGGCCTCGTCGCGGCACAGCTCCACCAGGTCGCAGGCGGTGGGCGCCAGGGCCTGGCCCTGGTCCAGCCGGGCCATCTGGAGCAGCGATGCCATCAGCCGCGAGGCGCGCGACGTCTCCCGGACCAGGTCGGCCAGGAGCCGGTCCCGCTCCGCCACCGACGCACCCCGCAGCAGGGTCTCGGCGCAGGCCCGGATGCCGGCGATCGGCGTGCGCAGCTGGTGGGCGGCGTCGGCCAGGAACCGCCGGCTGCGCGCCTCTGACGCTCGCGCCTCGTCCAGGGCGGTCTCCAACGCTGACAGGGTGGAGTCAAGGGTGGTGGCCAGCCAGCGGTGCTCGGTGATGTCCCGGGTGATGGCGGAGGCCCCGGTGACGGCGCCGGTGGCGTCCCGGATCGGCGACACGGTGATGGCCACGTCGATGGTCCCCCCGTGCTTGGGGAGGCGCTGGGTCTCGTAGTTGGAGACGGCCTCGCCCCGGGCGACGGCCTCGATGGCGTCGGCCAGCTCCCCCTTCCGGTCGGGCGGCACCAGCCGGGACACCGGCATCCCGATCATCTCGGCCGCGGTGTACCCGTAGATGCGCTCGGCGGCGGGGTTCCAGGTGGTCACCACGCCGTCGAGGGTGGTGCCGATGACGGCGTCGTCGGAGGAGTCCACGATGGCGGCCAGGCGGTGGACGGCGGCCTCTGCCTGGCGCCGGTCGGTGACGTCGTGGACGAAGGCGTTGATGATCAGGCCGGGCCCCGAGCCGGACGCCCACAGCACCAGCTCGGCGTCGAAGACGGTCCCGTCCCGCCGCTGGGCGGCGGTCTCCATGCGCCGGCCCCGCCGCCGGCGCTCGCCGGTGGCCCGCAGTTGGTCCAGCCGGCGGCGGTGCTGGTCGCGGAGGTGCTCGGGAAAGATGGTGTCGAACAGGTCCTGGCCCACCACCACGCCGGCCGGCCAGCCGAAGACCTGCTCGGCGCCCTCGTTCCAGTCGACGATGGCGCCGTTCACGTCCACCGAGGCGAAGGCGTCGGTGGCCGTCTCGATGATCTTCCGGGACCGCTCCCCCATGCGCCGGCTGCGGGCCTCGGCCGCCTGGGCCTCGGCCAGGGTGGCCTCCAGCTCGTCGAGCATGGCGTCGTAGGCCACGGCCATCTGGCCGATGCGCGTGTGGGGCCGGTCGGGCTGGAGCCGCTCGCCGGTGTGGTCGGCGGCCCGGCGCCGGGCCACGGCGGCCACGTGCTCGAGGGGTTGCAGCACCATGGCGGCCACCCGGAGGAGGAAGAGGGCGGCGGCGGCCAGGGCGGCCACCGTCCCGGCTGCCTCCAGTACGAGGAGGCGGCGCAGGGCGCGGTCCACACCGCCGCGCCGGGCGAAGACCACCGCCTCCGAGCCGCCGGGCAGCTTGATCACCCGGGAGACCTGTGGGTCGCCCGGGCTCGGGTCGGCGGTTGGGAGGTCGGTGCCCAGCCCAGGTGAGGGCGGGTCGGCCACGTACACCTCGCCGTCGGGCGTGCGGATGACGGCCCGGAGGCCCAGGGCGGTGAGGCGACGGGCCAGGGCCGGGCCGCGGTGCATCCGCGCCTCCACCCTCACCACGCCGGCCCGGTCGTCGAGCAGGTCCTCGAGGTTGCGCTGGAGGCTGGACCTCAAGTTGACGTAGAGGAAGGTGTCCAGGGCCAGGAGGATGACCGCCATCACCGCCACCCCGGCGAAGACCATCCGGGCCCGCAGGGAGGGTGTGCGCATCAGGCCCGCAGGACGTAGCCGACGCCCCGCACGGTGTGGACCAGCCGGGGGCCGCGGGCCTCCAGCTTCCGGCGCAGGGCACTCAGGTGCACCTCCACCAGGTTGGCGTCGTAGGCGTCGAAGCCCCACACCCGGGCCAGGAGCTGCACCTTCGACATCACCTGTCCGGGGTGCTGGGCGAGGGTGGACAGCAGGTCGTACTCGGTCCGGGTGAGGTCGAGCTTGGCGCCGCCCCGCATGGCCACCCGGGCGCCGTCGTCGATCATCAGGTCGCCCACCTGCCAGACGGCGGACGCCAGGCGGCCGGCCCGGCGCAGGAGGGCTTTGGCCCGGGCCAGCAGCTCGGCCATGGAGAAGGGCTTCACCATGTAGTCGTCGGCGCCGGCGTCGAAGCCGGCCAGGCGGTCGTCCAGGCCGTCGGCGGCGGTCAGGAACAGCACGGGGATGTCGCTCGAACCCCGCAGGATGCGGGCCATGGCGTAACCGTCGGGCCCGGCCGGCAGGCGCACGTCGAGGATGGCCAGGTCGGGCCGGAACTGGGCCGCCACCCTGTCGATGGACGTGCCGTCCTTCTCGGCCTGCACTTTGTAGCCCTCGTTGCGCAGCGCCACTTCGAGGGCCGAGCGGATGGGAGGGTCGTCCTCCACCACCAGAACCCGCGCCGTCTGGTTCGGCATCGCCCACATTCTGCCGCCGGCCGCCGCCGTCTTCCGCCCGCGAACGGTTCAGGCCTCCTCGAACAGCGCCTCGCCCCGCCGCAGGCGGGTGGCGATCCGCACCACCTGGGCCAGCTCCCGCCGGGTCGGCGTGTGGCCGGCCAGGAAGCGGGCGCAGCCGGCCAGGATGAGGGCGCCCTCCTCCGAGCCGGGCGGCCAGGCCCCGAACTGGCGGACGGCCGCCTCGTAGGTCTGGAACCAGTGGAAGCCGGCGTCCTCGTCGAGCAGCGCCCGTCCCAGCGCCGCTATCAGCACACGGGGGTCGCCGCCGCCCCTCAGCCACCCGTAGGCCACGGCGCCGGCCTCGTCGACCCGGCCCTGCTGGTCCCAGCACTCCTGCAGGCCGGCCAGGTCCACCGGCCCGTCCACGGCCGGGAGGCGGGCGGCGGGTACGTTCAAGAAGCGGTCCAGGTAGACCTTGAGGGCGCCCTGGAACACCGCCCGCATGGCCTCAGGCGACGGCGAACGCGCCAGGGACTGGTGCACGGCGTTGGCGGCGGTGAAGGCGTGGTGCACCACGTCCCAGTCGCCGTGGTCGTTCTGGGTGTGGAAGCGGGTGATGCGCAGGGCGGCGGCGTAGGCCACGGCGCGGCTCAACTGCTCCTCGGTGGCCCCGGCCGCCACGGCTCCACAGAGCGCGTCCACGATGGCGTGCGGGTCCTCGCCCAGCACGGACCAGGCCAGGCCGGCCACGTCGTGCCAGCTCCCCCGGCAGGCAGCGCCCGCTTTCAGCAGGGCGGGCAGGCGGGCCCAGGCGTCGTCGAGCAGCGCTACCAGGTCGTGGGGGTGGCGCCACTGGCCCTCCTCCTCGGAGCGGCCGGCCCGGGCCGTGCCGGGCACGAGTGAGGTCAGGACCGAAGGGGCGGCGTCGGGGCCCAGGAGGGCCAGCGCCTCGAAGGCCTTGTTGGTGAAGTCGATGGTGTGGCCGCCGTCGAGGAAGACGTGATCGGTGGCAGCCGCGGTCATCATGGCCTCCACCGAAGGGAGGCCCGCTCCACTCTCCAGCGTCGTGAGCAGGACCCGCTCCGCGGCGTTGGCGTTGCGGTTCTCTATGAACCTGCGGTACCAGCCCACCAGGCGCTCGGTGGCCACGCCGGCAGAGCCGAGGGGGCGGAGCGGGAAGCTCGGGGGCCGGCCGCGGGTGTCCCGGGACACAAAGGCCAGGCCGTGGGCGAGGGCCAGCGGCAGGTCGGCGGGGCCCAGCGCAGGCGCCACGTTGGCCATGGCCACGAGCACGGTGAGGCCGGCGCCCCAGCCGGCGTCCCGGTAGGCGGTGCCGAAGTCGACGCCCTGGGCGAGGATGGCCTCGACCGGCTCGCCCGCCTCCAGCAGGGCCAGGACGGCCTTGGCCGTCACGAGCGTCAGCCCCTGCTCGAGCCCCTCGGCCAGCCGCCGGCGATGGTGCTCGACGCCCGATCGTGCCGCGCCGGCTCCGTCGCCGTCCTCCACCACCACCACGACCCGCCCACCTTCGAGGTCGACGGGGTAGGCCCGCACGTCGTCGGCGAACAGGTTGAGCGTGCCGCCCGAGGACAGGTCGAACCGGGCGTGGTGCCAGTGGCAGGTGACCAGGCCGTTCTCCACGGTGCCCCGGTGCAGCGGGAAACCCATGTGGGGGCAGCGGTCGTCGAGGGCGTAGGCCCGGCCGTCGTGCCAGAACACGCACACCGGCTGAGAGCCGGCCTTGCCGGTGAGGCAGCCCTTGGCTTGCAGGTCCTCCACGCTTCCGAGGTCCACGCGCACGGGTTCCACGGTACGCCCCGCCGCCCGCTCCGCCCGCCGCCCGCCGCCACCTGCGCGAGCATGCCGCATGGCGACGCTGGTGACGTTCCACGCCCACCCCGACGACGAGGCCATCGCCTGCGGCGGCACCATGGCCCGGGCCGCGGCCGAGGGGCACCGGGTGGTGCTGGTGGTCGCCACCAAGGGTGAGCACGGCGAGGTCGAGGAGGGATTCCTGGCACCGGGGGAGACACTGGCCGAGCGACGCACGCGGGAGACCCACACCGCCGCCAAGGTCCTTGGGGTGGCCCGCGTCGAGTTCCTCGGCTACGAGGACTCCGGAATGATGGGCACGCCGGAGAACGACCGCCCCGAGTCGTTCTGGCGGGCGGACCTGCAGGAGGCGGCATCCCGCCTGGCCGCCATCCTCACCGAGGAGCGGGCCGACGTGCTGACCCTCTACGACCAGAACGGCGTGTACGGCCACCCGGACCACATCCAGGTGCACCGGGTCGGCGCCCGGGCCGCGGAGCTGGCCGGCACCCCCCGGGCCTACGAGAACACCGTCGACCGCGACTACTTCCTCCGACTGATGGCCGAGAACGAGCAGGTGGCGGCCGAGGTCGAGGAGGACACCTCGGGCGTGGACATCAACACGCTGGGCTCGCCCGCCGGCGCCGTCACCACCACCGTGGACGTCACCGCGTACCTGGACCAGAAGCGGCGGGCCATGGCCGCCCACGCCAGCCAGATCAGCGAGACCTCGTTCTTCCTGGCCATGGACGCCGACACGTTCGTGGCCAGCTGGGGCCGGGAGTGGTTCATCCGCCGGGGTGCGCCGGCGGGCACCAGGGAGGAGTGGCTGCTGGACGGCGACTCGCCGTGAGCGAGCCCCGTCCCGAAGCGATGGTGGGACGATGAGCTGGGCCCACACCGGCTACGCCCAGCGCATCCACTTCGGCGCCGGCGTGGTCGATGCCATCGCCGGCGTGTGTGACGAGTTGCGGCTGCGGCGGGTGCTGGTGGTGACGACGGCAGGCCGGCGGTCGTCGCCCGACGGCGAGCGGTTGCTGCAGACGCTCGGCGCCCGAGCGGCGGCCGTCTTCGACGGGGTGCGCTCCCACGTTCCGACCTCGGCTGTCGACGCCGCCGTGGCCATGGCGGGGGCGACCCGGCCCGACGGCGTGGTGTCGTTCGGCGGCGGGTCGTGCGCCGACCTCGGCAAGGCGGTCTGCTGGTGGGCCGAGCAGGCCGTCGCCTCCGATGAGGTGGCCACCTACGCCGATCGGCCCACCCTGCCCCACGTCGCCGTCCCCACCACCTACTCCGGCGCCGAGCTCACGCCCTTCTTCGGCATGACCGACGAGATGACGCGCCGCAAGTCGGGCGGCGGGGGGCCCACCATCGCCCCGGCCGCGGCCCTCTACGACCCGGTGGTGACCCTCACCACGCCGCCGCGGGTCAGCGCCGAGACCGGCATGAACGCTCTGGCCCACGGCGTGGAGTGCGCCTACTCGCCCACCCGGACACCGGAGGCGGAGGCGGTGGCCCTGGCCTGCATCGAGCGGGTGGCCGGCGCCCTGCCGGTGGTGGTGGCCCGGCCCGGTGACCTCGACGCCCGCACCACCATGCTGGAGGGCGCCGTGCTCGGAGGGCGGTGCCTTCAGAACGCGTCCATGGGCGTCCACCACGGCCTGTCCCAGATGATGGGCGCCCGCACCGGCCTGCCCCACGGTCTGGTGAACGCCCTGGTGCTGCCCCACGCCATGCGGTTCAACGCCGGCGCGGCGGGGGCGGCAGCGACCCGTATCGGCGCCGCCCTCGGCGACCCGGCCGACCCGGCCGGCGCCCTGGACGGGTTGCGGGCCAGCCTCGGTCTGCCCGCCATGCTGGCCGAGTGCGGCGTCACGATGGAGGACGTCGAGGCGGTCGCCCGTCACTCTGGCGAGAACCGCAACGTGGCCGCCAACGTGCGGCCGGTGACCGTCGACGACGCCCGGGCCATCCTGGCCGCCGCCCTGGGTGGCCCGTGACCGCTATACCTCGGACGACCCTGCGGACCAGCTGACCCGCAGGCTCGGGCCCGGGACGGCCGAGAGGCGGGCCCCCAGGGCGCCGACGCCGATCTCCCCCTTCTCGTCGGGCTGCACGAGGACGTGCCGGTCGCCCCGCAGCACGAACAGCTCGACCCGTCCCTCGCCGGGGTGGGCGACCAGGACCTCCGGCACGCCCACTGCGGCGTAGAACGCCAACTTGTCGTAGGTCTCGTCGCCCGGGGAGCGGATCTCCACCACCAGCTCGGCCGGCCCGTCCACGCCCCGCTCGGTGAGCAGCTCCGGCCGGGCGTAGACCTGGTCGGGCACCCGGTAGTCGTCGTCGGTGCCGGGGCGGAACAGCCCGGTCTCGTACGAGCCCACCAATCCCCGCTCCCGCGCCAAGGCGTCAAGGAGGTGGGCAAGGCGCATCCCGAACCGCTGGTGCCTCCCCGACGGCGGCGGGACTGTGTGCAGCACCCCTTCCCACATCTCGTCCCAGCGGTCGGCTCCCGCCGACCGCCGTTGCGCCAGAAGGTGCTCGGGGACGTCCACCATCACGGCCTTCACCACCGGCAGCGTACCGGCCTCATGAGGCGCGACCGGCGTCCCGGCCGGACCGGCACCTGGCCGTCCTGTCAGGGGCCGTGGTTAGATCGGCGCCATGTCCGTGGTCCGCATCAACGCCATCACCGTCCCCGCCGAGCGGGCCGAGGCCCTGGCCGCCAGGTTCGCAGCCCGGGCCGGCCAGGTCGACACCACCGATGGGTTCGAGGAGTTCCAGCTGCTGCGCCCCAGCGACGGGCGCGACACCTGGCTCGTCTACACCCGGTGGGCGGACGAGGCGTCGTTCGACAAGTGGGTGTCGTCGCAGGCCTTCAGCCAGGGCCACGCCAAGCCGGAGGGCGGCTCGGGCCCCGTCGCCACCGGCGCCGAGTTGTGGTCGTTCGACGTCGAGCAGCGCTCCGTGCGCGCCTGATCCGGGCCCTGCGCAGACTCGGAGCGCCCGCTGTCCACGCCCACCCTGGCCGCCCTGCGCGACATCCATGAGGGGTGGGCGTGGGCGATGGTCATCGGCAACGGGCTGGCTGGCGTGTGGTCCCTGGCCGCCCACCGGGTGGAGGCGTTGCGCACCCGCGCCCTGTGGTGGTTCACGGTCGTGGCCGAGGTGGCCGTCTTCGTCCAGGCGGGCCTCGGGGTCGGCATGGTGGCCGGCCAGGACATGGAAGCCCCCCAGTTCCACATGTTCTACGGGTTCGTGGCCATCATCGCCGTGGGCATCCTGTACTCCTACCGCCAGCAGCTGCGCCACCGGCTGTACCTGCTCTACGGCTTCGGCGGGCTGTTCGTGATGGGCCTCGGCATCCGGGCGATGTTGGTGGGCGCGCGATAGCGCACCGCGGCGCCGGTGGGCGGCGTGGCTACAGGTGGACGACGGGGCAGGTGAGGGTGCGCGTGATGCCGTCGATCAGCTGCACCTTGCTCACCACCATGCGGCCCAGTTCGTCCACCGAGCCGGCCTCGGCCTGGACGATGACGTCGTAAGGGCCGGTGACGTCGTCGGCGGACACCACGCCATCGATGCGGGCCACCTGCTCGGCGACCTGCGCAGCCTTGCCGACCTCGGTCTGGATGAGCACGTACGCAGTCACGGCCACTGGCTGCCTCCTCGATGACCTGGTGGTGCCGGCACTCTACCGTGGGGGGATGGCGCCCACCCCTGAGTTGATCCCTCGCGAGGTCCTGTTCGGCAACCCGGAGCGGATCTCGCCCCGGATCTCGCCCGACGGCACCCGCCTGGGCTGGGTCGCACCCGCAGACGGCGTGCTGAACGTGTGGGTGGCCACCGCCGACGGGCAGGACGCCCGGCCCGTCACCGATGACCGGGAGAGGGGCATCCGCCAGTTCTTCTGGGCCCACGACGGCCGCCACCTGCTCTACGTCAAGGACGAGGGTGGCGACGAGAACTGGCGCCTCCACGCCGTGGACCTCGAGTCCGGCGCCATCCGCGACCTCACTCCCTTCGACGGTGTGCAGGCCCAGGTCGTGGAGGTCACCCGCCACCACCCCGACCACGTGCTGGTGGGGCTCAACAAGGACAACCCCCAGCTGCACGACGTCTACCGGATCACCCTGTCCGACGGGACGCTGGAGAAGGTGGCCGACAACCCGGGCTTCGTGGCCTGGCTGGCCGACCGGGACCTGGCCGTGCGGGCCGGGGTGGCGCCCACGCCCGACGGCGGCCTGGCCGTGATGGTGCGCGACAGCACCGAGGGGGAGTGGCGCCCGCTCCTCGTCGCCGGCCAGGAGGACGCCCTCACCACCGGCCCCCTCGACTTCTCGGTCGACGGCAGGTCGCTGCTGATGATCTCGTCCCTGGGCGTCAACGCCGGACGCCTGGTGCGGCTCCCACTCGACGGGGGGGAGGCGGAGGCCATCGCCGAGGACCCCCGCTTCGACGTCTCCGAGGTCGTCATCCACCCCGAGACACGCGAGGTGGAGATGGTGGGGTTCCTGCGGGAGCGCCTGGAGTGGGAGGTCCTCGACCCCGGCCTGGCCGAGGACGTGGCCGCCATGCGGGCTCTGCACCCGGGTGACCTCCGGGTGGCCAACCGGGACGACGCCGACCAGCTCTGGCTGCTCGGCTTCACCGCCGACGATGGGCCCGTCTCCTACTTCCTGTTCGACCGGCGTTCCAAGGAAGCCGCCTTCCTGTTCCACCACCAGCCTGCCCTGTCCCGCTACTCGCTGGCCGAGATGGAGCCCCTCATCTACACGGCCCGGGACGGCCTCACCGTGTCGGGCTACCTCACCTTCCCGGTGGGCAGCGAGCGTGAGGACCTGCCCATGGTGCTCAACGTCCACGGCGGCCCGTGGGCCCGCGACGTGTGGGGCTACCACCCCGAGGCGCAATGGCTGGCCAACCGCGGCTACCTGTGCATGCAGGTGAACTTCCGTGGCTCCACCGGGTTCGGCAAGAGCTTCGTGAACGCCGGCGACCGGGAGTGGGCCGGCCGCATGCAGGACGACCTGGTGGACGCGGTGGCGTGGGCGGTGGGCAAGGGCTACGCCGACCCGGAGCGCCTGGCCATCTACGGCGGCTCCTACGGTGGCTACGCGGCCCTGGTGGGCGCCACCTTCACCCCCGACCTGTTCCGCTGCGTGGTCGACATCGTGGGCCCGTCCAGCCTCAAGACCCTGATCGAGAGCGTGCCGCCCTACTGGGAGCCGATGGTGGCCCTGTTCCACACCCGGGTGGGCAACCCCGAGACCGAGGAGGACTTCTTGTGGTCCCGCTCACCGCTGTCCCGGGTGGACCAGGTCCGGGTGCCCCTCCTGATCGCCCAGGGCGCCAACGACCCCCGCGTCAAGCAGGCCGAGTCGGAGCAGTTCGTGGCCGCCCTGCGCGACAAGGGCATCGACCACGAGTACCTGCTCTTCGAGGACGAGGGCCACGGCTTCGCCAAGCCCGAGAACCGGCTCCGCTTCTACGCCGCCGCCGAGCGCTTCCTGGCCAGGCACCTGGGCGGCCGGTCCGAGGACTGACAGTCCGGCGTGGCGTCAGCCTCAGCCGCCGACGCGGTCCTTGAGGGCGTGGAGCTGGCCCCACAGCTCGGCGGGGAGGCGGTCGCTGAACCTGGCGTAGTGCTCGGCGATGGAGGGGACTTCCTCCTGCCAGTCCGCCTCGTCGACCCGCAGCAGCTCGGCCATGTCGTCTTCGGACACGCCGAGGCCGGAGATGTCGATGGCGCCGGGGGCGGGCAGGCGGCCGATGGGCGTCTCCACCGCCTCGCCCCGGCCGGCGGTGCGCTCGAAGACCCACTCCAGGACCCGGCTGTTGTCGCCGAAGCCGGGCCACAGCCAGCGCCCGTCGGCGTCCTTGCGGAACCAGTTGACGTAGAAGAACTTGGGCAGCTTCTCGGGGTCGGCGGAGCGGCCGGTGCCGAGCCAGTGGCCCAGGTAGTCGGCCATGTTGTAGCCGCAGAAGGGCAGCATGGCGAAGGGGTCGCGGCGCAGCTTGCCCACCGCCCCGGCCTGGGCGGCGGTGGTCTCCGACGCCATGATCGACCCGAGGAACACGCCGTGCTCCCAGTCGAAGGCCTCGGTGACGAGCGGGATCACCGTGGAGCGACGGCCGCCGAAGAGGATGGCCGAGATGGGCACACCCTCGGGGTCCTCCCACTCCGGGGCGATGGCCGGGTCCTGGGAGGCGGGGGCGGTGAAGCGGGCGTTGGGGTGGGCCGCCGGCGTTCCCTTTTCGGGCGTCCAGTCCTCGCCCTTCCAGTCGGTGAGGTGGGTGGGCCACTCCTTGGTGAGGTCCTCCCACCACACGTCGCCGTCGTCGGTGTGGGCGGTGTTGGTGAAGATGGAGTTGGCGGCCAGGGTGAGGATGGCGTTGGGGTTGGTGTCGTCGCTGGTGCCGGGGGCCACGCCGAAGAAGCCGGCCTCGGGGTTGATGGCCCACAGCCGCCCGTCGGGGCCGAACTTCATCCAGCAGATGTCGTCGCCCACCGTCTCGACCTTCCAGCCGGGGAGGCTGGGCACCAGCATGGCCAGGTTGGTCTTGCCGCATGCGGACGGGAAGGCGCCGGTGACGTAGCGGGTCTCGCCGGCCGGGCTGGTGAGCTTGACGATCAGCATGTGCTCGGCCAGCCAGCCCTCGTCGCGGGCCATGACCGAGGCGATGCGAAGGGCGAAGCACTTCTTGCCCAGCAGGGCATTGCCGCCGTAGCCCGAGCCGAAGGACCAGATCTCCCGGGACTCGGGGTAGTGGACGATGTACTTGTTGTCGGCGTTGCACGGCCACGGCACGTCGGCCTGGCCCGGCTCGAGGGGCGCACCCACCGAGTGCAGGCAGGGCACGAAGGCGCCGTCGTCGCCCAGCACCTCCAGGGCGCCGGCCCCCATGCGGGTCATGATCCGCATGTTCACCGCTACGTAGGGCGAGTCGGTGAGCTGGACGCCGATGTGGGCGATAGGCGAGCCCAGCGGCCCCATGGAGAAGGGGACCACGTACATGGTGCGGCCCTTCATGGAGCCACGGAACAGCTCGGTGAGGGTGGCCCGCATCTCGCCCGGCGGCCGCCAGTTGTTGGTGGGCCCGGCATCCTGCTCCTTCTCCGAGCAGATGAAGGTGCGGTCCTCCACGCGGGCCACGTCGCCGGGGTCGGAGTGGGCCCAGTACGAGTTGGGCCGCTTGGCGTCGCTCAGGCGGGTGAAGGTGCCGCTGTCGACCAGCAGCTGGCAGAGCCGGTCGTACTCCTCGGCCGACCCGTCGCACCACTCGATCCGCTCGGGCGCGGTGAGGGCTGCCACCTCCTCCACCCAGTCAAGGAGGTGCTTGTTGCGCGTCGGGACCTTCATGGATGCATCGTAGCGAGCGGGACGTGCGTCCTCCGGGCGGACCAGGAGCGTCAGGATGCTGCGGGGCGGTCGACCGGGGGCGGGTCGGGCGGCGCTCCCATGTCCACCTCGGAGCCGAGCCGGAGGCCGCGGGCCCGGCCCTCGGCGTCGAGGTCGAACACCACGCGCTGGCCCTGACGGAGCATCCGGAAGATCGACCCGGCCAGCGCCTCGGGCGCCAGGTCGAACTCGGAGCGGTCGGTGTCTCGCACCACCACGCCGTCGCCCGTGCTCGGGTCGTAGGACTTCACCACGCCTTGCACCCTGGAACCCCACTCCCTCTACGCTCGGCGGGTGGACGCTACCGGAGTGGGTCGGTGAGCGGCGAGTTCGGGGTCATCGACCGGATCCAGAAGCTGCTGCCCGGGCCGCCGGCCGGTGAGACCTGGATCGGCGACGACGCCGCCGCCGTGTCGCCCCCGAGCGGCGGCCTTCTCCTCACCTGCGACGCGGTCGTCGCCGGCGTCCATGCCGACCTGTCGCTGGTGGGTTTGGACGACTTCGGATGGAAGGCGCTGGCCGCGGCGGTGAGCGACGTCGCCGCCATGGGCGGCCAGCCCCGCTATGCCCTGGTGAGCCTCTGCGGCCCCCCCGACACCGACGTCGACCTCTTCTTCCGGGGCGTGGCGGCCGCCGCCGAGGCCCACCAGTGCCCGGTGGTCGGTGGCGACCTGGCCGGCGCGTCGGAGCTGGTGGTGTCGGTGACGGTGGCGGGCGACACCGGCCACCGGGCCCCCGTGCTGCGGTCGGGCGCGGTGCCCGGGGACCGGATCTTCGTCACGGGCCGGCTGGGGGCCTCGGCCGCCGGCCTCCGGCTGCTGGCCGCCGGCTCCAGCGACCCGCTGACCAT
>JBOGHQ010000081.1:0-3269 GCA_050744785.1 Acidimicrobiales bacterium
CCGCTGGCCTCCCGCCAGGCCCGCCAGAGCTCCTCCATGGCCGGCCGGCGGCCACGCGGCGGCTGGGGCCGGGCCGGCACGACCTCGGCCTGGCGCCACACCTTGATGAAGCGCTGGGTGGCGGTGACCAGGGTGAGGGCGAGCATCACCCACAGCAGCGGCACGAGCAGGGCGCTCACGAACAGCCCGAAGCAGAGGGCGATGATGCGCTCGGCCCGCTCCATGAGGCCACCCTTGGCGGCGTAGCCGAGCGACTCGGCCTTGGCCCGCTCGTAGGAGATCAGCGCCGAGGACCCGAGGATGGCGAAGGGCAGCAGGGCGGCATGGCCGCCGTACTCGGAGGCCAGGTACCAGGCGATGCCGCCCAGCACCAGGGCGTCGGTGACCCGGTCGGCGACCGAGTCGAAGAAGGCGCCCCGGGGGCCCGCCGTGCCGGCCGCCTTGGCCACCGGCCCGTCGAACAGGTCCAGCAGGGCGGCCGCCACCAGTAAGGTGAGACCCAGCCCGAGGCGTCCCGACCCGATGGCGAGCGCGGTGGCCACGCCCAGCACCAGCCCGAAGGCGGTGAGGTGGTCGGCGGTGATACCGGTCCGGCGCATGGTGGCGGCCACCGGGTCGGTGACCCGGTCCACGCCGTCGCGCCAGTGTCCGTCGAACACTGTGGCGGCTCCTGAAGATCGCTGGAGTAGCCCTACAAGCTACCAGCGTTCACAGGTAGTCTTGCGTCTTCCACGGCCACGAATCCCGCAGCGAGGGCGCCCAGGTGAAGAGTTTCCCGTCCGCCAAGATCCGCAACGTCGCCCTGGTGGGCCACGGCGGTGCAGGGAAGACCACGCTCACCGAGGCCCTGCTGGCCCAGTCGGGGGCCATCACCCGGCAGGGGCGGGTGGAGGACGGCAACACCACCACCGACTTCGACCCGGAGGAGGTCAAGCGGGGCATCTCCCTCTCCGTGGCCATGGCCCCGGTGGAGCACAAGGGCCACAAGATCAACGTGCTCGACTGCCCCGGCTACGCCGACTTCATCGGCGAGGTCGAGGCGGCGCTGCGGGTGGCCGACCTGGCCGTGTTCGTGGTGAGCGCGGTGGAGGGCGTCGAGGTGCAGACCGAAGCGACGTGGAAGATCGCCGCCGGCCTGGGCCTGCCCCGGATGATCTTCGTCAACAAGCTGGACCGTGAGCGGGCCAGCTTCGACCGCACCCTCGATCAGCTGCGGGACACCTTCGGCGCCGGCGTGGCGCCCCTGGAGCTCCCCATCGGCGAGGAGGACAGCTTCCGCGGCGTGGCCGACCTCCTCACCGACACCGCCATCACCTACGAGTCCGGCAAAGCCGTCCAGGGCGCCATCCCTGACGACATGGAGGCCCGGGAGCACGAGGTCCACGAGAACCTGGTGGAGGGCATCGTGGTGGCCGACGACGCCCTCATGGAGCGGTACCTGGAGGGCGACGTCCCGAGCCCTAAGGAGCTGGAGGACACCCTGGCCAAGGGCGTGGCCAGCGGCCAGGTGTTCCCCGTGGTGTGCGGCTCGGCGGCCAAGTGCGTCGCCATCGACCGCCTGGCCGACTTCATCTGCGAGATCGGCCCCTCTCCCGTCGACCGCCCGCCGGTGGTGGTGGAGGCGGGGGACAGCGTCTCTGAGGTGAACGCCGATCCCAGCGGCCCGCCCCTCGCCTTTGTGTGGAAGACCCTGGCCGACCCCTACGTGGGCAAGGTGTCGCTGTTCAAGGTCCTGTCCGGCACCGTGAAGCCCGACACCGTGCTCACCAACTCCCGCACCCACAGCGACGAGCGCCTGCACGCCCTGTTCACCCTGCGGGGCAAGGAGCAGGAGCAGCTGCCCGACGTGCCGGCCGGCGACATCGCCGCGGTGGCCAAGCTGGGCGGCACCACTACCGGCGACACCCTCGCCCCGAAGGGCACGCCCGTGCGGGTCCCGCCCGCCGCGGTGTCGGACCCGGTGCTGTCCATCGCCATCCGTCCCAAGTCCAAGGGCGACGAGGACAAGCTCATGACCGCCCTGCACAAGCTCCAGGACGAGGACCCCGCCCTGGTCGTGCGGCGCGACGACGAGACCCACCAGACGCTGCTGGCCGGCATGGGCGAGACCCACCTGGCGATCGTCACCGAGCGGCTGGGCCGCAAGTTCGGCGTCGAGGTGGAGACCGAGGAGGTCCAGGTCCCCTACCGGGAGACCATCACCAAGCCGGCCGACGCCGAGGGAAAGTACAAGAAGCAGACGGGCGGGCACGGCCAGTTCGGCGTGGCCTTCATCAAGGTGGAGCCGATGCCGCGGGGAGAGGGCTTCGAGTTCGTCGACCAGATCGTCGGCGGGGCCATCCCCCGCCAGTTCATCCCGGCGGTCGAGAAGGGCGTGGCCGAGACCATGGCCCGTGGCGGCGTGTACGGGTACCCGGTGGTCGACGTGAAGGTCACCGTCTACGACGGCAAGTACCACTCCGTCGACTCCTCGGAGCTGAGCTTCAAGATGGCCGGCTCCCTCGGCTTCCAGGAAGCCATGAGCAAGGCCGGGGCGGTGCTGCTCGAGCCCATCTCCCTGCTGGAGGTCGCCGTCCCGGCCGTCTACCAGGGCGACGTGATGGGCGATCTGAACGCCCGGCGGGGGCGGGTCCAGGGCACCGAGGTCGGCAACGACGGCGACCAGGTCATCGTGGCCATGGTCCCCACCTCCGAGGTGCAGCGCTACGCCATCGACCTGCGCTCCCTCACTGGCGGCCGGGGCCGGTTCACCGTGGCCCACGACCACTACGACCTGCTCCCCCAACACCTCTACGACAAGGTCGCCCGCAAGGCCGAATAGCGCCGAACGCCGTTCTGGTCCCGATTTCGCTACCGGATCGGTACCGGGACCGGGACCAGTTCGTCCCGGCACGTGAATCTGCTCACGTTCGGCCCCTTCCTGCCGATCACAACCGCTGGTCCGGTTGGTGTGCGGTGCGGGAACCCCGAAGGTGGGCGGGGCCGCGGGCACACCGACCTGGACCGCCGACGACTGCCCCCCCGTCGGCTGCCCTGCCCCCGAGTAGGCCGCCCGCCCGAGCCGGGCGGTCTACTCGGGAGGGGCCGGGGCCGAGCGCAGCTCGGACCAGTCCTCGGGGTTGTCCTCC
Source organism: Acidimicrobiales bacterium (assembly GCA_050744785.1). Lineage (GTDB taxonomy): Bacteria > Actinomycetota > Acidimicrobiia > Acidimicrobiales > JBOGHQ01. The sequence continues at coordinate 3,129 of JBOGHQ010000081.1, forward strand.
ACGAAGTGGGCCACCACCTGGCCGTCCACGCCGTCCACCAGCACCAGGCCCCGGCGGGCGGGCGGGTCCTCGGCCGAGTACAGGAGGATCCGCCACGTGGGCCGGCTGCGCAGGCCCCGCCAGGCCAGCTGGGCCGAGGCG